>CAUJJW010000046.1 GCA_963205105.1 Verrucomicrobiota bacterium
AGATCAGGGGGAGCGTGAGACGTGGACCTCGGGGGATGGATCCTTCGCGTTCGTGGTGGTGGCGTCCGGGCGGGCAACGCTCAGCGTTCAGGCATCCGACGGTTATGAGTTCTCGACCCCCGGGCAGCTGATTTTGGACGGGACGACGGAATCCGCCTGGGGTGTGCAGTTCGGTCAACGGCGCGTCGAGGATCCGATGCCGGAAGGGCCATATGGGAACTGGGCCAAGAAGTGGACGTTTCCGTCGGGGACGGATGCGCCGCTCGCCGATCCGGATGGCGACGGAATCTCGAACGTTTGGGAGTTCATCAGCGGCAGCGATCCGCTGGTGAAGGAACCTGCTTCCGGACCGCTTGGAATCCTGGTGATGGAAGGCGGGAATCGTGTGCCAGGAATCGAGTGGAACCGTTCGCTTCCCTCCCGGGATCTGGTCCTGGTTTTGGAACGGTCCACGGACCTGAAAACCTGGGAAGCCGTTACGAGCGCCTGGAAGGTGGTGGGGACCGCGGACGCGTTTGAACGCGTTCGCTGGATGGACTCGGAGCCGATCGGGAGCCAGGGAACGCGATTCCTCCGGCTGCGGGTGACGGTTCCTTAAGGGTTGCTAGGCAGTGGCATGGTTGATGGGTAGTCTTCAAACTTGAAATACGGCAATGGGATTGCATGATTTCCAGTGTGATTGCCCGGGAGCAGTATTTGGGCCGAGTTCGAAAAGCCTTGGGGCGTAATCCCGTGGTGGCACTTCTGGGGCCCCGTCAGTGCGGCAAGACCACCCTCGCCCGTCAGATGATGCCGGACGGTCACCCCCAGTATTTCGACCTGGAGGATCCGGTGATCGCGCACCTTTTGGAGCAGCCCATGACCGCGTTGCGCGGCCTTCGAGGCTTGGTGGTGATCGATGAAGCACAGCGTCAGCCGGCGCTCTTCCCTGCACTCCGCGTGCTCGCGGACCGGGCGGATTCGCCGGCGACGTTCCTGATTCTGGGCAGCGCATCGCCGGAGCTTTCGCGACAAGCGACGGAGTCGCTGGCTGGGCGCGTTGAAATCATCGAGATGCGGGGCTTTGACCTCCATGAACTGCCGTCCGACTCGCAGGAAACGCTTTGGCAACGGGGGGGCTTTCCTCGCTCCTACCTGGCCGCCGACGAGGAAGGCAGCGTGACCTGGCGGAAGAACTTCATTCGAACCTTTCTGGAACGCGACCTGGCGGCATTGGGATTCGGGCTTTCGCCGGCTCTGATGGGTCGGTTTTGGACCATGCTGGCCCACTACCATGCGCAGGTTTGGAATGGCGCGGAGATTGCCGGTTCACTGGGTATTGCTCCCAACACCGCCCGGGCGTACCTGGACGCCCTGGAGCAAACCTACATGATCCGACGCTTGCTTCCCTGGCAGGTCAATCTGGGTAAACGCCTGGTGAAGACCCCCAAGATCTATTTCCGTGATTCGGGCCTTTTCCACACACTCACCGGCATTCATTCCGCTGCGGCCCTGCTAACGCATCCCAAGCTGGGCGCGTCCTGGGAAGGCTTCGCTCTGGAGGAAATTCTGCAGGCGCAACAGCCGGATCACGCCTGGTTTTATGGGGTTCATAGTGGCTCGGAACTGGACCTGCTGATGGAGATTCGCGGGCGGCGGGTCGGTGTGGAGTTCAAGCGGGCCGACGCGCCGCGCGCCACGCGCTCGATGCATGTGGCGATCGCCGACACCGATTTGGACGAATTTTGGGTGGTGTATCCTGGCACCCGATCTTACGCCCTGGAGGATCGCATCACCGTCCGCCCCTTGCAGGACTGCCTCGCGCCGCGATGACACAGAATAATGTCTGCGTCCGAAGTCTTACCGACGTCCTCCGGAGCGGCCGACTCCGAACACACGGGATCGGGTGGTTGAATCCAGCGGCAGGAAGAACTCGGTGTTGGTGCCCGCGGCGACAATGGGTTGGCCCACCGGCGTCGCCAGCGGATCGCCGCCCGGTCGTGGGCGCGGGGTGGAGTTGGTCGGCTGCGGCGTCATGAGCAGCTCGAACAACTGATACGAAACACCGGTCTCGGTGGGACCCACCAGGCAGCGGATCTGGTTGGCCTCAACGACATAGGGCGTCAGGAAGCGCAGCGCCAGCGGGTTGCCCCCTTCGCCAGCGGTTTCGTCGCAACGATCCGGGGTGCCGGACGGGTCCCGCTCGCGTGACGGAGCACCGGTGGAGCACAGCACCAGACGGACGCGCGTGGTGGAAGTCAGGGAGAACATCCTGCGCGCCGTGGCATCACCCGAATCCCCAGAATCGACGGTCTTTTCGAGCATCAAGTCCACCCAATAGCTGGCTTCGCCCGAAAGTGCCTGGAACGGAATCTCGGCGACGGTGTCGGTGGCGTTGATGGCGCCGGGGCAACCAGGGTCGGGCGAACTCCACCGAACCGTGTTGGGGTTGCTGATGGAGCGGACCACGATTCGGACGACGTCCTGGGGGGTGCCCGCGATGGCGTCCCAGACGATCGGCACGGCATTGGTTCCCTGCACTCCCTGCAGGAAATCGTAATTGGCGACCCTGAGAATCGGCACATCCGACGCCGGCCGGTTCACCTCACCTTGGCTGGGAACGTCCCCGACCGCTCCGGTGGCGACGAAGCGGTAAGTGCCAGCAGGGTAGGCTGCGGAGAGGGCTTCCAGGGAATCGAAGGTGTCGGTCCGGGAGAACAATCCTGAGCGGTTGGTCAGGTTCAGACCGGACCCGGCCGGGGTCGTCAGGAGCACTGAGGTGGCGGAACCGATGCCGGGTGAGACGCTGGCGATGGCGGTGAAGGGTTTCGCTCCGGCCTGGATGAGAGGAATCGGCGGTTCGGTCGAATTGGTTTGGGCGTAGCGGGCGGAGAGGGCGAGGCTCAGGGTGGATCGGGTGAGGTTGGTGGTGATGATGCCGCAGGAATTGGTGGTGAGAAGGATCGGAGGCGGTCCACCCGCGGAGGTGGTGAAGGTGCCGACGCCGACGCTGACTGGGTTGCCGGCAAGATCTTGAAAACTTGGGATGCCTGGAGTGATTCCGGGAATGGCCGGAAGACTGGGCTGAAAGATCCAGCTGATGCGCTGGTTGGGAGGCCAGCCGTTGGGCAGGCTCGCTGACAACTCGCGGCCATCGGCGCTCCAGGCGAACACCATCGCATTCGTTGAAATCGTGACCGGACTGGTGATCCATTGGATCTGTTGCTGCGGCTTCATCGGTTCACTGAACACGAAGCGCAGGGGAGTCGTCGGGTCGACACCGGTGGCGTTGTTTGGCGGTGAGGAACTCACGAGCGTCGGACGGACACGATCCTGGGCCTGGCTGGTCAGGGGCAGGAGAGTGGACCAGGCCAGGGCCAGCAGGCACGCGACGCACTGGCTGCCGATCCTGGCGCGCTGGACCGCGGTGGGTCGGGCTGAGAAGGCACCGTCGTAAATCACCCGCGGACTTTACTTCCTTCGACTCGATCGGGAAGCCAAACGGTGGGTAGGGATCACTTTTTCAACAGGGTGTTTGTCTCCAGTCTGAAGTTGAGGATTTCGGGGCGACGCAGCCGGTCCGGTTTTGGACCATCTCTGGTTTTGGAGCGGTGCTTGGTCGGTACTCGGTACGGATCGTGGTCCGCCACCGGATTCGTGGGGTCGACAGCGCAGCCGAGGATGCGGCAGTGGTCCTGGCATTGGTTTTGCATCAGGCAGTTCGTCTGTCTGGCGCGGTCTGACTCCGAACCAATGCGGGGTCGAGGCGTCCGAGGCGGACTTCCAAAAAACCGAACTCTCTGAAAACCAATCCTCCCATGAACACAGAATCGATTCTCATCCGCCCCTCAACGGTTGCCGCCCTGTTGGCCGGTTTCGCCGTTACTCTGGCGCCTGAAGCATCGGCTCAGGTCACGGTTCAAGCGGGTATTCTCCACATCAACGCCCCTGCTGGCGGCCTGAACTCCAGGATCCTGGCCGGACCCGCACCGGGCGCTGTGCAGTTGTTCCAGGTGCCCGGTGCGCCGAATGGTCAGCGGCTTACCGGCATTCAGGCGGTCCGAGTGCTTTCGGGCGCGGGTCCGGACCAGTTGGAGTTCGAGATTCGCCAGAACACGCCTTTTGAAGTGTTTGCGGACACCGGTGCCGGGGAATCCGACATCAAGGTCAAGTGGGTGGTTCCATCGACGTCCAGTCCCGTGAATCCGAAGCTGAACCTGCGGCAGGGGGCGGGATCCAAGAAGGTGTGGTTCGATTTCGAGTCCTACGCCGAAACGGTGGATCTCGATTGGAACGTTCATGCGACGGGGCAGGGGGCTGGAGAGGTGAAGTGCCTGGTGGCGTTTCAGCAGGGTTCCCAGGATTCCACGGCGGACCTTCATTTCCACAGTGGCACCGGCAGCGACAAACTGGATCTGGTGATCGACTCCATGTCCGACAACCTGCGCCTGGATGTGGCCTCGCAAGGAGCTGAGATCGTGACCACCCAGGTGATCGCTGACGATCCTGGCACCCGGCTGGATGTGTTGTACGACGTCATGGGAACGGCACGGCCCAATCTGGTGGAATTCAAGCTGGATTCCGCCGTTTCGAATGTCTGGGTCGACTTTGTCATCGATGGCAGCCGGCAAATGGACGAGGTGAAGCTTGGCATGACCCAACTCGTCCCCGGTCTGATCCATTCGACCCTCGACATCGACACGGGGGCGGCCGCGGACAAGGTCGAGGTGAAGTTTGACGGCCAGGCGAGCGAGCTGCGGTTGAACGGCCTGGTCCAGGGGGCGGGTGGAAACGATGAGATCAAGTTGTACTCGGAATTTGAGACCACCTCCGACGCTGTGCTCGCGGGTGGTGCCGGCAACGACCTGATGCTCGCGGAAATCAAGGGGCCGCTGTCGAGCGTCGGACCCAACCCGCTGCGTTTCGCGGGCGGCAGTGGAAACGACACCATGGTGCTGAAGGCGGATGGGGGTGTCCTGGGCGCGCGTCCGGTGCTGGATGGCGGTGCGGGCGCTGACAGCGCGAGCGGTCCCGGGCAGACCGTGAATGTCGAAGTGGTTCAGTAAGTCGCACGAAGATTTTGGCCAGGCCGCTGAAGGCATGGCCGAAGGATCGGGTGGGGAACCCGTCGGCGGGCGTGACACAGCGCGCTTGCCGCAACACCCAGCGCGCCGGCTCCATGCTGTAACGGGGTCGGCGCGCTTCTGTTGGTCCCTGCTGGACGTCAGCGGCGTGACACCCACGCATTGCCCTGGATCAGGAACCGGAGCAGACGCCGGGACCAGGCCCCGGCGTAGTCGACGCCAATCCGGGGTCGTCGAACGATGGTGAACGGCGTCGGCGACTCGGGTTGGGCCAGGAACAGGGCGTCCCCCCGCAAGTCGGCGCCGTCCAGGGAGCGGTCCACAGCCAACGCCCGACAGAGCAGTCCGGGGCCCCGGGTGTTCCCGGGGATGCCGTGCACGGGTTCCAAGGCCCGCAGGAGCACCGCAGCACCGTGGCCCTCGGGTTCGGTGACCACGTTGAGGCAGTCATGGATGCCGTAGATGCGATAGACGTAGGCGCGACCAGGAGGGCCGAACATCGACCGATTGCGGGGTGTGCAGCCTTTTGAAGAATGCGAGGCTCGATCGTGTGGCCCGAGGTAGGCCTCGGTCTCGACGATCCGTCCCACCCGGAAATGGCCGTCGATGCACCGCACCACCCAGATGCCGAGCAGCGCCTGGGCGACCTGTGTGGTGTCTTGGTCGAAGAAGGCGGATGCAAGTTTGCGGAAGTTGAGAGTCTCTTGGACCGCGAACGCATCCGGCTTGGGTAGCGGAGGCTGTCGGGTGGCGTGCGGATTCGGATGAGTCACGGGTGGGAGTTACGTGGTTGGGACCCGGGTCGCATCGGCCATCCCGGGTGCGATTGCGCACAGGGACGTGATTCCAGCGCTCGTCCCGATCCCAAGTCGAGCGGCGTTCGGCATTCGCGGGTGACGTCGGGAAGGGCTTCGAGCAAGAGTACCTGCAACACGATGCTTCCCGCACACTCTGCCACGGGTCGGTTTTGGCTTTGGATCCTGCTGGTGGCCTGCGCAGGCGTCGGGCCCGCCCGGGCCGCCGCCAAGGATCCCGGCGTCCCCTTGAAGGTCGGGGTCTCACCCATCTTCCCGCCCATGGTGTTCAAGCAAGGACGCCAACTCGCCGGTGCGGAGGTGGATCTGGCGCAGGCATTCGGCAAGCACCTCCAGCGCCCCATCCAGTGGGTGGAACTCCCCTGGAAGGACCAGATTGTGGCCCTGCACGATGGGCGGACGGACATCGTCATCTCCTCGATGTCCATCACGACGGCGCGGGGATTCGTCGTAGCCTTCACCCAACCGTATCTGCTGGTGGGCCAAATGGCGGTGGTCCGACGGACGGATAAGGAGCTCTACGCCCTCGGGTTTCCGTCCACGCCTCCGGGAACCATTGGGGTGTTGCGGGCGACGACGGGCGAGTTCCTGGCCGAGCGGGATTTTCCCGCATCGAAGCTACGCTCGCTGCCTGACAGTGCATCGGCGGTGAAAGCGCTTGTGAAGCGTCGGATCGACCTGTTCATCAGCGATTCGACGCTGGCGTGGCATCTCGCGGGCATGCATGCGAGCGACGGGTTGACCGTGGTTCCCCAACCGCTGAGCGAGGAATACTTGGCCTGGGCCGTTCGCAAGGGCGATGAGGCGCTCCTGGCGTCTGCGAATGCTTATCTGGCCCAAGCCAGGCAGGATGGGAGCCTTCAGCAGGTCTTGAAGCGTTGGATGGCGGTCGGGCCTTGAACCGTCGCGAGTTTCCTCGCTCCGCCCCGGGCGGCCGGGTTGAGAACGCAACTCTCCTGGACCACGGAGCTACCGTGAGCACACCCGCAGGGAAACTCCCTGCTTGGGCCGGAGCAGGAACGCCGGCTGAGGAATCGGGGGGGTGGCGGTCGGTTCGAAACGGAATCGGCGAAGCCAGGTCGCCAGGATCAGGCTCATCTCCATTTTGGCGAACGCATCTCCGATGCATGCACGGGGGCCTCCACCGAACGGTATCCATGCCATTTTGGGCAGGCTCTTGGGCGCCTCCCCCAGCCAGCGTTCGGGACGAAGGGCCTCGGGTTCCTCATACCAGCGGTCGTCGCGATGCAGTTGATGGATGGGAATGATGACGGTTGTGCCCGCCCGGATGGGGAGACCGCAAATGGTGGAGTCTTCGACGGCCTCGCGTCCGATGACCCATGCCGGAGGATAGAGACGCAAGGACTCCTTCAGGAAGGCGTCGAGGTAGGTGAGCCGCGGGAGGTCCTCCAGGCTGGCGGGCCGGTCTCCCAACTCCCGCGACAGTTCCTCGTGCAGTCGCCGATCCACTTCCGGGTGGGTGGCCAATGCGTGCAGCGCCCAGGACAAGGCTATGGAGGTTGTCTCAAAACCACCGATGAACAGCGTGACGACCTCGTCCCTGAGCTGGCGATCCGACATCGGCTGACCGTCGTCGTCCCGCATGCCCAGGAGCAGCGAAAGCAGATCCTGGCGCTCGACGGTGGAACGTCGCCGGTCCTCGATGATCCGGTAGACGATGCGATCCAGCGTCCGAATCGTGGCATCCAGATGGCGCTTGGCTTGCGTCGGGATCCAGGAGGGCAATGGAATCTTCTGCTCCAGGCGCGTGGTGGTGGCTTCCTGAAGATGGGTGAGAGCCACGGCCACCTCGCCCGCATCGCCGTCCATGTCCGCATCAAAGAGGGTCTTGCAGGCGATCAAGAGGGTCAGTCGCGAGAGATCGGTATGCACATTGCGAGTCTCGCCCGGGGTGAGCTGTCGCGCGGCGTTGTCGGCGTAGTTCACCATCGTCTCGCCAAACCGCGCGATTCGGGACCGGTGGAAGGCGGGTTGGACGAGTTTTCTCTGTTTCCGCCAGAAATCGCCTTCGCTGGTGAACAGGCCGTTGCCGAACACCGGCGTCAGGAAGCGGACCACAAAATGTTTCCGGTAGTTCCTGGCGTTCGTGAGCAGCACGTCCTCGATGGGCTCCGGTCCGGAGGCGACCACGCACCGGTGATTCAGGAACCGAACGGGATAGAGATCGCCGAACTTCGCCGCTCCCTCGGCATAGAACTTCAGGGGATCGCCGGCGATTTCCCGGGCATTTCCGAAAAACCAATGTCCCGTCGGACCCGATCGAGGTGCGCCATTGAGCAGTTTCATGGATGTCGCCGAGTGCTTGGAGAGGAACGTTTTTCAAAATTCGGACACGTATTGCGACCATGAACCGGGGGAGGCGGTGGGATTACGATTAGGATTAGGAGTACGATGACGAGGGGAGGGCAGGTTCATGGGAAGCCCCCTGTTCGAAACCGACCTGCTCACGGACCTTGAACCCGGGATTCCGGGGGGCGAGACGCCCCCCTCTACGGCAGGCGGGACGCCCGCCGCTACGGAGGCACGGTTCATGGAGAGCGCCCTGTTCGAAACCGACCTGCCCACGGCCCTTGAACCGGGGATTCCGGGGGGCGAGACGCCCCCCTCTACGGCAGGCGAGACGCCCGCCGCTACGGAGGACAGGTTCATGGAGAGTGGGACACAGCCACGCGGTCGGGTGGATCACTGAGGCACGACGGTCACCGTCACTCCGCTGGTGCCGTGAATGACTTGCAGCTTTCTGCCGGCGCCCAGGGCGGGCAGGTTGAGGGTGGTGAACTCCCCGGTGCGGCTGGAAAAGCTGACCGCGTTGTAGGTTTGCCCGAGCGCTGGGGAGAAACCTTCCGCAAGCTCCACGGTGAGGGTTCCTCCCAGGGTCGCTGCCGTTCCGTCGAGTCGGAGGACTCCGGATCCCGCCGACGACAGGGTGATCACCAACTCGCCGGTGGCGGTTTGTTCAAAGCCTTCGGTGGCGCGGATGATGAGGCTGCCGGTCGGGTTGCCGGGACGGAGCACGCCGCGATTGATGACCTTGGGGCGGGTCGCCGTGCTCAACGCCAGGATGCTTCCGGTGCCGCGAACGGTTCCGGCGGCCAGATCGAGGGTGCCCGCTGCGGCATGATCGAACGTGGTGTTGTTCAGGACCAGCTCGCAGCCGGGCTGGGGCAGATACGAACCGTTGCGAGGCGGCGAGAAGGCCTTGCTGGCATCGATGGAAACATTGGCGGAACTCAGCGACATCCGGCCGGCATTGCGGAAGGGGGTGTGGATGCTGAACGGCCGGGTGGTGACCAGTTCGAAGACGCCGGCGTTCTCGAAGCTGCCGATGCCAGGGCGCCCGTTTTCGTTCATGATGGAAATGACGCTGCCCTGGGTGCCGCTCATGGATTGTCGCCAGGTGCCGGTGTTTCGGACAGAGCCATTCCCCAAGTAAACTCCGCCACTTTGGGTTCCGTTGGTGACCAGGGTGGTTCCGGCAAACTCGACGACCCCGCTGCCGAGAGCGCCGAGGCCCTGCGCAATCCGGGTGTCGCCGGTGATCCTCAGCCGGGTGCTGGTGCGGAGGTCGGCGCGGGAACCGATGTTGAGCGTTCCGATCTCGGTGTCGCTGTTGACATGGAGATTGCCGTCGGTGAGGTCGAGACGGTGGATCTGGGAGGGCGCGGTGAGCCGCAGGGTGCTGGAGTTGAGCAGTTCCAATCCACCTTCCGCGCGGACCAGGGGGCGCCAGAAGGTGAGGGTGCCAGCGGTGAGGGTGACATTGCCACGGACCTCGAACTCGCCCAGGACCTCGGCATCGGCGGTGCCGGTGACCCGTCGGCGGCTGGTATCGAAGGCCCCGAATTCCACCGAGCCGGTGCCGGTGAAGCGCGAGGATACGCCGGCGCGCAATCGGGTCGGGAGATGAAGTTTGGCGCCAGCGGCGATCTCGACCACGCCTTCATTGTCAAGGTTCTCGACCAGTGTGGTTCCGGAACGGATCTCGAATCTGCCGTCGTTGCGGAGCAGGACGTCGTCGAAGGGCACGACGGCTGTGGTGGCGACGGAGCGGAGGGTGCCGAGATTGACGATACGTCCGCCCGCGCCATTGAGACCGGTGAAGCCGGCGAAGTTGGTGAGGACGAACGTGCTGCCGACGTGGTTGACCAGGCTGCCGGTGGTGTCGCTCATGTTGATGCCAATGCGCGAGAAACCGCCGCCGCGCAGGTTGAGTGTGTGCGGGCCGATCTCGAGGGGGTCGGTGAACGAGGCGGTGAAGGTGGTGAGGCCGTGGACATCGGTCACCCCGGGTCCGAAGGTGGTGTTGGCGATGCTCAGTCCGGCGAAGAACTGCAAGGGGGTCGGGATGTTGACGCGCTGGCGGAGAAGTTGGGCATCGGTGTACGCGAGGATGGAGCGTACGTCGCCGGTGGGGATGGGAACGACCTTCCCGGGAACGTTGATGATGAGTTCATCGCCGACCCCGACGCCCGGCGGATACTTCCAAATGGCTCCAACAAAGGGCTCGGCGCCAACCGCCTCGTTGGGGACGTCGCGGAAGTAGAATTCCCAGCGCATCGGGTTGAGCAGGGAGCCGGAGCCTCTCACGACATAGAATCCGGGCGCGAAGCTCCCGGTGGTGCTCAGGGTGACCCTGCGTCCATCCAGGCTTCGGGTGACTTCGATCGGGGTGATGGCGACAGCCGGTCCCAAGGTTCCGTCGCTGGGGGACACGGTGCGATGGGTGATTTGCCACTGAAAATCCTGGAGATGGATGGGCAGCACCGGCTGATCGAAGTCGAAGAACAGTTCATCGAGACTCCCGCCGACTTGGACATAATTGGCGGGAGGGAATGCCTGAAGATTGGTCGGCGGAGCCCCGGTGGTGAGCTTCCAAGTCAGCGACCGGAGTCGGGCGTTGCCGGCGGCATCGGCAATGCCGGCGGCAAGGGTCGCGCGAAAAGCCCCCGACAGGAGAGGGTCGTTAAGGGTCAGACGGAGCGTTCGGGTTTCGGGCAGCCACTCCATCGAGCCAGGCAGGGCGACGTCGTCCGCGGTGTCCAGAACGCCATCCGGCCCGCTGGACTTCACGGTCAGGGCCGCATCTGGAAGCGGGGAGGCTACTGCCTCGCTGAACGTCACAGCGATTTCGTGAACCAGAGCGGGTGGGATGACGCTGTCCGGCGCCGGATCGATGGCGGCGACGGCGGGTGGAGTCCCATCCAGCACGATGCGCACGGTCAGATTGCTGGACAGCGTTTCGTTACCGGCGAGATCCACCGCCCGCACTCTGGCGGTGAGCGAAAGGTTGGTCGGCGAGGCTGGTGGCACGGGGATGAAGATTTCGAACGGATAACTGTCATCCCGGCCGGCAACGTTGCCATTGACCAGCAGGTCGACCTGGCGGACGGCGATGTCGTCGGAGACGTTGGCGGTGATGCGGGCGATGGTGCCGCCTTCCAGAACCGGCGGGTTGACCGCGGATTCGATCGTGACAGTCGCGGTCGGCGCGATGCCTGCGAGGTCGGGTGCGAGGTAGTTGATGACCACCAGGCCGGCGCTTCCGTCGGCGACGTAACCTCGGGCTCCGGCGATGGCCACTGCATAGGAGGAACCGGGTGTGACGAAGGTGGTGAGGAACTCGGCGTCGAGTCCGTTGGCGGTGACGCGGTAGAGCGACACGTGCTGAGGGCCTTCGCCGGTGCTGTTGGGGCCAACAGCGGCGAGCGCGAGGCCGGTGCCGGTCGGAACGAACTGTCGCCAGCCTGCCTGTCGGGTGATCTTGTCCGTGACGAACGTGGGGGCAGCTGGGTCGGATAGGTCGAGCACATTGAACCCAAAGTTGTGCTGGGCATACAGGCGTGGGCCGTCGAGGAAGAGCCGGCGCGGCCGGTTTCCGGCACCATTGCTGCCCGGTGTGGAGACGGTGTTGAGCACCTGCAAGAGGTCGGCCGACCTGCAGGTGGTCAGTTGGGTGGGTGCGAGCACGTAGACGAGGTCGCCACGCACCGCGATGCTCTGGATGGGATTTGCGGGTAGGGCTCGAAGGACGTCACCGGTGCCGGTGACCAGGTTGAGACGGTGGAGATCGTTCTGTTTTCCGATGTAGGCCCACGATCCGCTGAGGGCGACCGCTTGGGCGTTCACGAGGTCGGAACGGAACCAGACGGTGCGAGGTTCGGCTGGGTTGGCGACATCGATGAGGCGGACGCCATCGGCGAAGGCGCCGAGCACGAAGGTTCCCTGGAGCGAAACCGCCGTGGCTTTACCAGGGACGACGGCGATTTGAGTGGGATCGATCGGATTGGCGATGTCGTACAGGGCCAGTCCCTGGCTTGTGGCGAGCACGGCGAGCCCGTTGCCGGCGGCGACGTCGAGGGCGAGCCCTGGCGCGGGTGTGACGCTGACGACCCCGATGGGAAGGCCGACGCCGTCGAGGGGGCTGGTCCCGCCGCTGATTTCCTGGCCATCGGAAACCCCATCCTTGTCGCTGTCGGCCTGGGTGGAGGACGTACCCAGGATGGTTTCGGCGACATCGCTCAGCCCGTCGGAATCGAGGTCGGCTTCACCCGCTTCCATGGCGGCCAGCCGCGCGCTGGGGACGACGGTGTTGATGCCGACCTGCCGGGACGAGAAGAAGGCGACACCGGCCCGCCGGGTGACGGGATCGAAATAGGCGACGGAGTAGTAGCCGCCGGGCGAGAGGATCAGACCATCGAACTGGCCGGACGGATTGAGGCGCCCGCGCTGCACGAAACCGTTGCGGTGATCCTTGAGGTAGTAGAAGTGGGCGCGCGCCGGGAAGTCGGGGCTGCCGAGGGCGGGAGCGTTGAGCCTGGAGCGGCGCGCGAGTCCGTGGAGGAGGCCATCGCCGCGAGACGTCCAGCCTCGACGAATCAACTCGGCGGTGAGTGCTGACAGCCGTTGATCCGCGAGGGCGAGGTCGGCGGGCAGTGGCTGCCCTTGAATCGAATCGAGGCGGTCGATCATGGCCGTCCATTCGGACAGGGTGAATTGGGCCGGTCGCGGCAGCGCGATGAGTTCGGAGCGCTCGGTCGGGCTGAGCCGCACGCCGGAAGGGCTGCCGGGTTGGACGCGAACGGCCAGGGCGTCGAAGAATGCGGTGAGCCGGGGAATTTCGGCGGATTCGCTGTCGAGGATCTTGTCGGTGCCGGTGAGTCGAACCAGGAATTCACCCTCGACCTCCCAGAACTTGCGCTGTTCCACCAGGCGATCGGGGATCAGGCCGGTGATGTCGGCGTTGGGTGACTGGTTGTGAAGGGCCGGTTGGGAGCCGCAGGGATTGACGAAGCCTTCGCAAGGCACGGTGTAGGTGATGCGGTCGGGCAGCGGGTAGGTGCATTCGTCCATGCAATCGCGCCGCTTCCGATCGAGCGTGTCCTCCGGTCGGCCCGGACAACTGCTGGGTCCGCCGATGCACCGCAGGCCTGTTTCGAAGGCGGTGCGCTCCGGTTTTTCGCCGTCACCGAAGATGTCATCGACGACGTCGCCGAGGCATTTCAGGGCGCACAACGCGCTGCTGGTTCCCTCCTTGGGGGTGACGCAGGTGATTTCCTGAACGCACTCGCACTCGTCGCCCTCGCAGTCGTCGTCCCCATCGCCGTCGCCACCGTTGGTTCCACCGCCGCTGGTGCCACCGCCGCGGTTTCCAGGGCCGGAGCCGCGGCTGCCGGCGGCCGTTCCGTGCCAACCGGGTTGGCGGATGCCGACGCCGGGGTCGCTGACGGCGAAACGTCCGTCCGCGCTGATGGTCATGGAGCCCTGGGGTTCCCAGCGGCCGGTGTCATGATTGAAACTCCAGAGCACCGTCTTGGCGCCGGGGGCAAGCGCCACACCCGTCTTGGGATCGGGCACGTTGGGAAAGCGGACCGGGACGGGCTGATCGAAGTTGGAGCCGCCGTCGGTCTGCACGGTGATCACGACCGCGAAGTCCAAACCAGGAGGCAAGGGTTCGGGCAACCGGTCGGGGGGGACGGGAGCGATTCCGACCCGGCCGCCGCGGGCGCCGTTGTCGCTGAACAGGGAGTTGGCGGGGACGTTGACCTCGACACCTGCCAGCGCGGGGTTCGAGGCGAGCACCTCGCCGCTGAAGCTGATGCGCGTCTCGGACGTTTCGCTGACCTGCTGCAGGGCATCGCTTTGGATGCGCGGAAGAAAAATTTCGCCCGAGCCGCCGGCGAGGTTGTTGGTGAAGCCGGCAATCGCTTCCCATGCTTTGCCGACGAACGGGAAATAGGCACCCCCCGGCCACTGGCTGCCCACCGCCGTCCGGCCATCCACGTGGACAAAAAAGCGACCCGCGGGTGCCGGCGACAAAACAAAGGAACCGTCCGCATCTGTCACCGTTCGCAGGGTTTCCTCCGCACCGTCGACGGTGATGGTGACCGCCTCGAGCGGGCGGTTGGAGCCGTCGGGGTTCTTCTCCGAAGCGAACACGTGGCCCCGCACGCTGGTGTTGGGCAGACCGATGATGCCGGCGGTGGTGAATTCCAGGACCCGCAAGCCTCCGGGCTGGCCGTCGCCATCGGCGTCGAGCGCCCGTCCGGCGGCGTCGAGCAGTCGCGTCCCATCGAGGGTCACGCGGACCCGTGCGCTGCCTGGAAGATTCTCGAGATAGAACAAGGTCGCGGTCCGGCGGTCGGTGGACAATTCGGTGCGTGCGAGAACCTCACGTCCGCCCACCTCGGCACGCAGGTCCTGAAGGGTCAGGGTGGTGGTGGGAGCCAGTGGTGCGGTGAATCGAACCAGGGTTTCGCGGGTGACGGCCACCCCGGTTTCGCCGAACCCGGGCGAGACGCTAGCCACCCGGTTGGCCGTGGCTTCCTGGGTCTGGCGCAGCCGGAAGAAGCGGGCTTGGTCGCCGGCGCGCACCGTGACTTGAAGTCGGGTGTCGGCCGGGGTGGGCGGCGTGCTCACGGCGGTCCATCTGGCGGTCGATCCCAAGGCGGGAGTGGATTCAAGCGCATACCCTGTGGAGGAGGCTGGCCAGCGCAAGGTCACGGAGGCGTCGGCGCCGGAGAGCACTTCCAGGGCCGGTTGGGCTTGGGACGTTCCCGAGAACAGGGCGATTGCCCCAGCCGCCAGAACGGCAGCGAGCCTTGAACAAATACGCCGGGAGCAGTGGTTCGAGCCGTACATAGTCAGAAGAAACTCCACAAAGGGCCCAGGCTTCCGGCCGGTCGGCCACAAAGCAATACCACCTTTGGCGGAGGGTGGGCGCAGCTCCGAGTTGCGGATCGGTGAACCAAGCACTGGAGGGCTTTGGACAGGATTCACAGGATTCACAGGATTCACAGGATGCTCAGGAACCCAACCGTAACGGCATTTCATCCTGTTCATCGTGTTCAACCTGTCGAAACGAGGGGCGTTTCCTCCGGCAACACGGAGCTGCGCGCGAAGGGCGGAGGGCTGGGCCCGCCGTTGACAGGGGCGGATGGACACTGGATAGGATGCACTGTTCCTTTCCGGAACTGACCAATTCGATCCACGGATTACCCCCCATCTCGGTGCTTCATCCTATGAAAACGCTTCTCATTCCTTCGTGGCGCTCCTGGGCCCTGGCGCTGGTTCTCCTCCTGCCTGGCGCGCGGCTGATGGCGCAGGGCCCGGTGACTCCGGGACCCGAACATGAAGCCCTCAAGCGTCTGTCTGGCGAATGGGTTGCCACGATCAAGGGAGAAGGCGGCGAGTCGAAGGGGGTCATGATCGCCAAAATGGAATGCGGCGGTCTCTGGCTGGCGACGGAATTTCGCGGGGACTTCGGGGGCATGCCGTTTCAGGGCCGTGGCCTCGACGGGTACGATCCCGCCACCAAGAAGTATGTGAGTGTCTGGGTGGATTCCATGAGCACGAAGCCTTTGATGTTTGAAGGGACCATGGACAAGGCGAAGAAGACGTTGACCCTAACCGCAGAAGGCCCGGGGATGGACGGAAAGCCCGCCAAGTTCAAATCGGTGACTCAATACGTGGACGACGACCACCAGGTGTTCGCGATGTACATGACGGGCTCGGATGGCACGGAACAGAAAGTCGCCTCGATCGAGTACGTGCGGAAGAAATAGGGTTGAGGCGTGATGTGAATCCGGTCGCGCTGAAGCACGATGAACCCACCGAACCCTCCCCAACCCGTTCCTGAGGTCGCGACCGTTCGCCCGTGGGGGCGCTTTCATTGGACCGTGCTGGGGACGGCGCTGCTGGGTCCGCCCGTTCTCACGGCATTGGCCGCGATGTTGGACCGCAATGGGTCGGCTGCACCGGCGTTGATGTTCCTGGGCGGTATTGCGGGAGGGTTGGTGATCGGGGTGATGCTGGGATGCCGGTTCGGAAAATCGACGCCTGCGAAAGTTCTGCTGAGCCTTCTCCTGGTCGGTGTCAGCGCGGTCGCGGTGGTCTCCCTTAGCGGCTTTGGCTGCGCCGTGGGCGGGTATCAACTGAACTTTCACTGACCGCACCCAGGAGCAGGAAGAGAACCGGGGACGGGGTGCCCAGCCGAGTCCGAAAAAGAACTGTCGTCCACCTCGTTTCTAGGCATGGATTGCAGGGCTTCTGCCATGCCCCCGCTTGCCATGAACACATCTTCGAATTCCGAAACCCCCACTCCAACTTCCCTGCCCATCCCGCAGGAGGCGTTTGATTGGTATGACCAATACGCCCACGGCGTCATTGACCGGCGCACCTTCATGTCGCGTCTCGCCACCCTGGGTGCGGTGGGATTCTCGATGCCGGTGCTCCTGGGGGCTTTGATGCCCAACTACGCCCAGGCGGAGCAGGTTTCCTTCAACGACCCCGACATCAAGGCGCGCTACATCACCTTCCCGTCGCCCCAGGGTCACGGAGAAGGGCGCGGGTACCTGGTGGTGCCGACCGCACGGAGCGGCAAAGGACCGGTCGTGCTGGTGGTGCATGAAAACCGTGGGTTGAACCCGTACATCGCGGACGTGGCGCGGCGATTGGCCAAACAGGGCTTCGTTGCGTTCGCGCCCGACGCCCTGCATCCGGTGGGTGGCTACCCTGGGAACGACGATGAAGGCCGGTCGAAGCAGAGTTCGCTCGATCGCGCCAAGATCGAACAGGACTTCATCGCGGCGGCCAAATTCCTGAAAGCCCACGAACTGAGCAACGGGAAGCTGGGGGCGGTGGGGTTCTGCTTTGGCGGGTACATCGTCAACCTGCTGGCGGCCGCGGTTCCGGAGACGCTGAATGCGGGCGTCCCGTTTTACGGCACGCCAGCGGCAAAGGAGCTGCGCAAGAACATCAAGGCTCCGATGATGATTCAACTCGCCGAGCTGGATCAGCGCGTCAACGACAGCTGGGCGGAGTACGAGCAGGATCTGAAGGCGGCGGGCGTGGACTACACGATGCACATGTACCCCAAGTGCAATCATGGTTTTCACAATGATTCCACGGGCCGCTACGACGTTGAGAACGCCAAGCTGGCCTGGGAACGAACGATCGCGTTCTTCAAGAAGCACCTGGGCTGAAGCGCGTCCGGGCGCGGAGCGGGCGTATCTCCGAGTGGTGAATGGTACTCCTGTCCGGAATTGAACCGGAATCCGCGGTTTAGGAAACCGCTGCTCTATCCATTTGAGCTACAGGAGCTTGCATTTTATCTGCCGCTCAACAATCGCAACGACGAACTTGGTCCACGGATTCTTCCCCGGTCACCCGAGGAGGTAAACCCTCCAGACTTCGCCCATTGCTGGCGGGATCGTACGAAAGCCCATGGCCGACGACAAGGCAGGGCTTGCATGGACAACGTCGCGGGCGCAGCTCCGTGTTGTCGGAGGACACAGCCCTCGTTTCGACAGGATGAACACGATGAACAGGATGAAATGCCGTTCCGCTTGGGTTCCTGAGCATCCTGTTCATCCTGTGAATCCTGTCCAAAACCCTCCGATGATGGGAGAGCTCGCCTCCACAACCCGGGGGACCGGGGCACGTGGTCCACTGTGATCCGGCGCCAAGGGCGGCCATTCCGGCGCTCGCTGACAGGCATGCCCTTGCATGCTGCAACCGGAAATCACGCGCGATCGGCCGGTCCGGCTGTCCGGGTTCATGGCCTCGCTTTCAATGGATTCAGCCAACGAAGACCGTCGATGATCATGACCGCGGTCCTTCCCTCGCAAGGAACGTCTCCACCTGAAGTTCATCCACGAGTTGGTTCAAGCGGGTGGGATCAATCCCGGGAAACAGGCGGGAGGAATGGGGCTGGACGCGGAATCGTTGGGCGCGTTTCGTCGTCTCCATGCCCAGACCTCTTCGCAGCGCTTCATTGACGATGGCCTTGAAAGTGCGTTGGCCCAAGGCGGCTTCCTGCTTCAACCGGTCGGCGATCTCCGGATCGAGGGTGAGCGTGGTACGCATGAAGGCACCGACGTCACTCAATATTGATGTCAAGGCATCACACCATGGGCGTTGCCGCGTTCGCCGCGCCTCCGAGTTGTTGGATGAGCCGCTTCCTTCTTCCGACTCGTCTCCGCACTCCGCAGCCCTAGGCTGATCGGCATGCTGTTGTGTTCGTCCGTCCGGAAGTGGCTGTTCGCTGTGATCCTGGTTTCCGTCGTCGGCGGACCTTTCTCGGTGTTCGCGGCAGACGAGCGACCGAAGCCGCTGACCGAGTACGAGGTGTTGAAGGCTTTTCCGCCGGGGCGGCTCGCGGCGCTGCATGCTGGCGACCGGCCCGACCAGCAGGGGCTGACCGGGGGCAATCGCACGTTGGGCAAGTGGCTGGAGGCGGGCCCGCAACGGGGCAGTTGCCGGGCGGTGATCGCCGCGGTGGTGGCTGGCGATCTGGCGGCGGCCGACGACGCATGGCGGGGGATCGACACTGCGTTCGCGCACCAGCGGGCGGATGGCGGGTTCGAGGCGGAGACGCGGCCGAACGGCCAGAGCGCACGACCGCTGGCGGCGGCGGTGGAGACTTCCTTCTTTTTCCTTCAAGAACTGGGCCGGGCGATTCTGGTGATTCGCCAATCGCCGCACGCAGGGCATTTCAGGGACCGCATTACCGGGTTGGAACCGAAGTTGCGGAAGGCCTGTGACTTCATGGCCTCCGGATACGAAACGATTCTGCCGCACCACGGCCATGCGGTGAACCGGGTCCTGATCGCGGCGAAGGCATTTGGCACCTGCGGCCTGGTGCTGGGCGACGAAACGTTGGTACGGCGGGCGCGGGAACTGGTTGCCTTCGCGGTCACTCGGCGGGACGAGGGCGGGGTATTCCTGGAGAAAGGGGGACGCGACTCCAGCTACAACGCCGTGTCGATCCTGTTCGGTGAGGTTTTGGCGCTGCACCTGCCGTTGCCGGAATGGGAGGCTGCGCTGCCGGCAGCGGTGGCATGGCAGATCGCGCGGGTGCGGGACACCGGCGAGATTGAAGTATCGGGGAACACCCGGACCGGGATTGGCAAGGAGCCCGGGTACGACGGCAAGCCCAAGAATGTGAACTACAACGAGGTGGTGCTGGCTCTCACCATCTATGGCATCGCGCACCAGGACCCGACCGCGATGGCCGCCGCTGAGCGGGTTTTTCAGTGGGTGCAGAAGGCCAGGACGTCGGCTCGGTGAAGCGGGGAATTGGCGGAAGCGAGGGATTCTTCCACCCCATTTTCGCGGACCGGAACGTGGGATGGATGGACGCTGGTTGCTGCAACCCGCTTGAATCCCATGAAATCCATCTTGGACCGACGTTCGTTCCTGGGCGTTGCAGGCTCTGCCTCCGCTCTCGCCGCCGTAACCACCTCGCAGGTCGTCGCCCAGGCTGGGGAGAAGCCCGTGCTCTTGGTCGGGATTGCGTGCAGTCCGCGACCCGGGAAAACCACGGCGCAGTCGGTTCGCGCTGCCCTGGATGCCGCCGCCGCGGTGAACCCCCGGATTCGAACCCAATTGATCGATCTGGGAGGGCGACGCATCGCGGGGTGGTCGCCGAAGATCGAGCCCGATGATTTCGACGCGATTCTGCCGACGCTCAAGGACCCGGCGCTCGCGGGAATGATCATCGGATCGCCGTGCTACTTCCGATCGCTGAGTTCGCTGTGCAAGGCGTTCATCGAGCGTTGCATGCCGTTGCGGGATGCGCCGGCTCCTTTGGCTGACAAATGGATCGGAGCCATCGCGGTCGCGGGCAATCGGAACGGAGGCCAGGAACTGGTGGTGCAGCAGATCCTCACCGCGATGCTGAGTTACGGCATGATGGCTGTGGGCGGTGAGAGTCCCGCCATGCTGGGAGGCACCCTCTGGAACTCCCAGGGCGATGACGCCCACCTCGACCAGGGCGGGATACAGTCGGCGCGTCTCCTGGGCACACGCCTGGGCAAGTTGGCGGCGGCGAGAAAGGATGAGTGACCAAGAAGCCTGCGAAGTGAGCTGTTTTAGGGAATTACCTACGTTCGATTACGTGGTGGCCTTCCCGGGCGTGACATCCCGGGGGGTGATGAGGTCGAGTAAGAGCCATGATTGGCGATGCTGCGGGCGGAGGGTTGGCGCGGCGGTTGAGCTGGTGGGCGATGGTTGGGTTGGTTCTGGTTCTTCTTGTCACTCCACGTGCAGCGGAGCCGCCTCGTCTTCAGCCGCTGGAACGAACCGCCAACGCGGCCTGGCGCCTGCGCTGGAGTTCCGAGCCTGGCGTTCGCTACCGGCTGGAGACCAGTCCTGTGCTGGTGGACGGAGGCCTATGGAGTGCACTCACCACGGTGCAGGCCGAGGGGCCTTCGGTCAGTTACGAGGATGTTCCCCCGGCCGGTGCGTTGGCGCGGTTTTACCGGTTGTCCATCGTGGATGCGTCCGGGGATGTCACTCCACCGTTGCTGACGGGTCTGCGGGCGACACCGGCCACCCTGACGGCCGCCGGCACCGTCGAACTCTCGGTCGTGGCCTCGGACGACTCCGGAGTCGCGGGGGTGGACTTCCTGGAATCCGGAGCGCTGCTGGGATCAGCCGCGCGGGTGGAAGCGGATCGGTGGCGGTGGGTGTGGTCGGTGGGCTTTGATCGCAATGGTGCGCGCTCGATCACGGCGCGGGCACGGGATTTGGCAGGAAACGTGGCGACAACGCCGACTCCGGTGGAAGTGACGGTGGCGATTCCGGCGCGGAATGAGAGCCGGACCCTGGGGCAGGTGGACGTCGGGGCGCGATCGTTTGCGGCAGGCAGCGGGGGAACGCTGATTCCGCAGGGGCCGATCACGGTGGGATTGGCGACGGTGCCGGAGGTGAGCGGTGGGGTGCTCGATCCGGCGACGGGTCGGATGACGGGCTCGGGGACGGTGACGATCGGCGGTTTGGGAACGGTGGCGACGGGTGCGTTTGTGCTGAATGGCGTGTCGGGCTGGGTGACGGGGACGCCGCCAGCAGAGGTGGTGTTGCATCCGCTGGTGACGGTTCGCCCCAGGACACTCGAAGCGAACGTGCTGAACGGAGCCTTGCGCGGGGAAGGTATTCTCGACGTTTCGCTGGGTGGGACCGGATCGGGTGTGGCGCTTCAATCGGCGGCAGGTGGGGCGGAGTTTCTGGCGGTGCTGGATGGATCGTTTGAACTGGACCCGACCAACCAGGTGATGCGCTTCACAGGCAGCGCGACCTACCGCGACGTGACGCTGAACGGGGCGGGCACGGTGAACGTGGCGGATGCGGTGCTGGATTTGGTTGGCGACCTGCGGATCGGCGGGCCGGGAGGTGCGGACTACGCGTTGACCGACGGTAGGCTTCAGCTGAAGCGGTCCGAGGACGCGGAACCGGAGTTTCTGGTGGAAGGTGATCCGACGCTGGCGACGTTGCGGGCGTTGCAGGTGCGGTTGAAGGGCACCCTGAAGCGCAATGGGGCGCTGAATCTGTCGGCGACGACGGCTGGTTCCCTGGACGCGCTGCAATTCAGCACGTTGACGGTGGGCTTGGATCGGCTGGGACTGACGGGGGCGGCGGCGGTGCTGAACCTGAGCGGGGCGCTGAATCTGCCGCGGGTGGGCGGAACGGCCGTGACGGGGCGGATGCTGCCGAACGGGGCGCTCACGAATGTGCTGTCGACGGAGCCGGTGGTGTTTGGGGCATTGCGGGTGCGGCCGCTGGCACCGGGTCAGCCGGTGTTGCGACTGCTGAACTCGACGGGGTTCCGGCACACCTTTCAGGTACGCGGTGCGTTTCTGACGCCGGAAGAAAGCGGCACAAAACCGGTGGAAGTCACGGGACCGCTGGTGCTGCTGTCGGAGGCTGCCGAACTGGACGTCGAATCGTTGCGGCTGACCAATGCGTTGCCGATTCCGGAATGGCCGCTGCCGCAGAGCCTCAAGGTGACGAACCTGAACCTCGTCCTGAGCCTGACCAACGAGGTGTTTGAAGCCCGCCTGAGGGGACAGCTTCGGTTGACTCGCGAAATCCGCCAGTCGACCAACGACCCGGTGACCCGGCCGACGCTGCTCAGTTTGGACACCGCGATGGCCGTCAACCTCGACGATGCCGAGGACGTGACCTTCGACACGGCGTTGCGGGCGGAGAAGGTGCCGTTGCTCTCGAAAGTGTTCCTGAGGGACGCGACCTTCCGGTTGGTGGCGGGAACCAAGCCGGCGCGGGCGGGGCTGAGCCTGATCAACGGTTCGGTGGGTTTCTTCCCCAAGTACGAGACGGAACCGGCATCGCCGGGGCGCGATGATTTCCTCGTGTTTGTGGACCGGGTGGGGGCGGGTTTTGAGTTTGTGGGGGAACGGTTTTCGGCGCAGCTGACCAACGGCATCGTGGTGTTGCCGACGCTCTTCACCAATCAGCCGGCGGGATTGTGTGCGGATCAGCGAGTGGCGTCGGTGGCGTTGGGGACGAACACGGCGATCACGCTCGACTTCGATCCGTTGCCGGAGCCGTCGCTGACGGTGCGGGCGCGGGGTTCCCTGGATTTCCGTAATCTGACCTTCTCGCCGGGATTTGAAGGATTCGGGGCGGAACTCTGTCGGGCCTCGCTGGTGTTCAACCCGGGGGGACTGCCGTACCTGACCAATCTGCAGGGAACGCTCCAGCTGCCCTTGCCGCCCGGGCAGACGAATCGGGTGGAACTGCTGGATGGCGCGTGGGAACTGGATGGATGGCCGAGCGGGACGATCGCGTTGATGACCGACATGCGGCTCTACGAGAAACAGGACCTGCGCTTCACGCTTCTGGGGCGCAGGAACAGCAGCTGTCCGACGGGAACGGCGCTGACGGTGTTGCCGGGGGAAGGGCTCAGGCCGCGGACGCTGGTTTTGGACGGCGGGATGCGGGTGGATCTGCCGGCGGACTTGGTGACGGAAGTGGAAGGCGATCGCGTGAGTGCGTTGGTCTGTGCGCGGTTGACCCTGCCGGCGGAACTGCCGGTGCTGCCGCAACTGGAACTGCGCAACGTGGAATTTGGCGGGCACTTCCATCTGGGCGGGGAGAACGGCCTTCAGATCACCAACGCGCTGCTCTCGCTTCAGAACTTGGACAACCTCTTCGAACTCGCTCCCAACCGGCCGGTGATTGTCCGGGTCACGGGCACGGTGTCGGTGGCGAACCTGCCCTCGATGACACTCAACGACGCGCGCTTCACCTTCTTCGATCCGGAACGGCCGCCGCGGTTTGATCTGGCGGGCCTGGGCTATGACGAACGTCAGTTTCCGTTGGCGCAGAAAATTCCCGCTCGGTTGACGAAGGCGAGCTTCACCTTCGACAACCGGGAGGCGCCGCTGAGCCGCTTGTTTCATCCGACCAATTTGAACTTCAAGGTCAGCGGCGTTCTGGCGTTTCCGACGGTGGGCGATCCGATGTTTGAGACCTCCTTCGACGACGCGAAGATCGACGTGGGCGAAAAGGGGGCGGCGGTGTTCAAGGGATTGGATGGTCTGGCGATGACGCTACGGGGATTGGACATTCCGCCGCTGAGCGACATTGGCGGGCGGATTTTTGCTTCGGGGCTGTCGGGCGGGGCGACGTCGCCGCAGTTGCATGGTTTGCCAGGATTGCCCGGAGGTGGTGAAGGCTTTGACTTGGACCAACTCTTCCTGGCTGGGCGGGTGGCGGGCAGCTACCAGGGCTACAAGATCAACCTGATCGTGGCGTTTCGGATCAGCGGGATGGTGGGTGTGTGTGTGGACTTCAACGCGGGCAGCGCGGGCATTCCGCTGGATGGCGGCTATCTGGGTGGCGTGTTGCTGACGGGTGCGAGTGGTGGCGTGGCATTTGGCACGGGCTTCATCGATCCCTGTGAGTTCACCAGCTACCTCGGGCCGGACGGCAAACCCAAGCCCGGCGTCACGGCGCTGCCGCCGCTGGTCCTCGATTGGGAACAACTGCGCGGCAAGGTGGCCGAGGCGCAGAAGAAACTGGAAACGTTCCGAGGTTACCTGCCGGGAGGAGGCGACTCGGAGGAGACCGCGACGACAACCGACTCTGGGTTCGTCGACACGGCGGAGTCGGGGACTGGACGAAGCCGTCTGGCCTTGGCCGGGCCTGAACTGGCGAGCTTCCTGCCGCACGCGCGGTCGACGAATGATTTCGGGCTGCCGTGCCCGGGCGATTGTCCGCCATCGACAATCAATCTCTTCTGCCAGCCGCATCCGGATCAGGAACGGTTTCCCCGGCGGGTGATTGCGCGGTTCAGTTCAATCGATGAACCGACTTTGAATCGGCTGGGCTTCACGCGGAACGAGGTGCGCGCCCGATTTGCGGCGGGCGGGAACGCGTTGGTGGATCTGCCGATCGCCGTGGCGCGGGCAATTCGAGCGCAGGCCCTGTCCGCTACGCCGCTACCGGATCCGGCGATGCTTGGACCGAAGGCGGCCGAGATTCAGGGCTTCATCGATGAAAGCCTGACCCGGTTGGAGGAAAATCTCGGAGCCCTTTTGAAAGCGCAACTGGCCGGTCCCGCCGCCACCTCCGCGGACGCGGCGTACGATTTGGTGCGCGATACCGTCTACGAAGGCGCCCCGTGTCCGGACCTGACGCTGTCGCTGAGCGGGACGTTGACCCACACCTTTGTCTCCTCGTTCCTCTCGGGAACGGTTGGGGCCACGGTGAGCACCGCGGGATCGGCGGGGGTTTCGGGCAAGGTCAATGTCCTCGGAGTGCCGGTGGGGCGGGCGAAGGCTTTTGTTTCGGCGACCGACGACCAGGGCGATCCGAACCCGGCGATGTGCGCGGAGATGGAGGTTTCGGTGGGACCGTTCGAACTGGGCACCATGCGGGCGTCGTACGCGATCGAGAACGGTCCGGCAGGTGCGCTGCGGGTGTTCGAGCAACTGACGCGATGTCTTGGCGACGGCTTGTTCGCGGAACTCGTGCAGTCGGTGGCGCCGCAAGTGACCGTCACAGGTCGGACGCGGGTGCAGATCGCGGAGGAACTGACGGCGTCGGAGAAGGTGGCGGTGATCGCGCAACTCTACAGCCGGCCGTCGTTGCCGGGTGAATTGCGGGCGTGTTTCCGCGACGGGTTGGCGTCGCTGATGCGGGACATCAACCCGGAGATTCTGCTGTGCGCGCAGATCCAGCCGAAGCTGTTCGGGTTCAGCATGGGGCAGTCGCTGTACGAAGCCGGCATGCAGGTGACGAAGACCGAATTCACCGGGGTGGGCGCGTTCTCGCCGACGCTGCTGATGTCCACGGTGCTGCTGACGGCGAGTTCGACGGTGGGCGGCGGAGCGATCGGGGCCTTGGCGGGGCCGCTGGCATCGACCTTGTTCGCGCCAGACGAGGCGACGTACGGCATCAGCTACCGGGTTGCGGATCCGCTGGAGCCCTTCCTGGCGGCGATCGATGGCAAGCTGGCGTCGCCGTCGGCCATCGCCGGGTATTCGGACCAGCAGTTTGACGCGCTGGTGGAGAACGCGACCTACACCTTCGCGTATTCGCTGAGTCCGCTCGGGTTCAAGACCACCGATGCGCAGATGCGGGT
Source organism: Verrucomicrobiota bacterium (assembly GCA_963205105.1). Classification (GTDB taxonomy): domain Bacteria; phylum Verrucomicrobiota; class Verrucomicrobiia; order Limisphaerales; family CAIMTB01; genus CAIMTB01. The sequence continues at coordinate 25,785 of CAUJJW010000046.1, forward strand.
GGTGATGCCGAACCTGACGGCGCATCCGGCGCGGCCGGGCAGCGGTTGGGTGCGGCCGGAGAACCGATCCGGCGCAACACTTCCGTCGAGACTCGACCTGGTGGTGTCGGCGCTGACCAACCACCTTTCGGGATCGTCGCTGGGGTTGATGGCGGATCCGAAGTGGCGCGGAACGGCGGCGGACCTGGGGCAGGCATTTGCGGCCGGATCGGCCGAACGGGCGGCGGTGGCGGGACTGAGCTTTGCGAACGACTACTTCCCCCATGGCGGAGTGGTGGGCGGAGCGTTCATCCAGATTCCACGGGCGATTTATGAAGCGCCGGCACCGGAGTTGATGACGGCCTTGAATCCGGACGAAGACCTGCTGACCCGGCTGAGCCAGGCGGTGGCGTGGATTCAGGACTACGTGCTGGTCTCGCGGCAGGCGGGGGCGCTGGGATTCTATCTGCCGGCGCCAAATCCGCCGGTGTTCACCGATCGATTTGGGGCGGCACTGACGCCACGCGGGCTGTTCGAATCGATTCGGCAACGCGAGGTCAATGAATTGGGAACGCCGGGGGCTTATCCGGCGAGCGAGATGTTCTTGCGAGGCTGGCTCGACGGGCAGCTGTTGGGTGTCCCGATTGCGAAGGCCGACCTCGAGGCCGCATTGGCGGATGCGCAGGCCGGAACCGAAGGACTGTTCCGGGCGCGCGCCTCCGTTCCGCGGGGCTCCTGGCTGGACACCTTTTCGCCCGGGGCAAGCTTCGTGTTTGAACTGCGGCAGTCCCCGGCGCGCCCGATTCAGGACACCTTCCAAGCGCAGTTGGAGAGCCTGCGTGCCCTGCTCTCGGGGAATCGGCCGGAAGCTGTTCTGCGGGCGGCACTCGACGATTTCCTCGGCGAAATGAACCGGGGACTGCCGAAGGTGAAACTGGAGGCGGAACTTCCGCTTCAATTCCCGGCGGCGATCCGGCAAGTGGCTGAATTCAACGGCGGCACCTGGCTCTATGCCTATTCGCCGCGCTTTGAACCGACCTACCAACCGGCCGACACCCGGCCGCGGGCGCGGGCGCGGCGGGAAGGCGGACTGGCGTTCCGCGGCAACCTGGACCTGCGCGCCCTGGGGAGCCGGGTGGCATCGATTCCGAATGCCGAACTGACGGTGATTCCGCGAACCGGGTCGCTGCCCTCGGTGGCGGGAGATTTCGAACTGGCCCAATTGAATCTGCCCGGGGTGGCGCTTCGCAGCGCACGGGTGGCGTTTGCGTCCGATCCAACGCCCGGGTTTCTGGCGTCGGGCCAGGTCGACCCGATCGCGCTCGGGGTGTTCCAGGTCGAATCAACGACCGGCGGGCCGCTGGGTGCGCGGGTGGACGTGCGCGGGACGGCGACCGGCGCAGGCGTGTCGACGATGAACGTGTCACTGCGACCCGGTCGGGTTCGGCTCCTGACGGGTACCGCACAGATCCACGGAGACACGCCGACCAACGACTTTTCATTCCGCACGGACGGACCGTGGGTGGCGACCCTGTCCATGTCGGAGTCGCTGCGGTTGGTGGCGGCAGGAGTGACGTTGGCGGAGATCGAGAGCGCGTCGCTGGTGTCACCGGTTCGATTCGAGGGGAATGGGACTGCCTCGGGATCGGTGACGGCCGATATCCGCGGGGGCACGACGCTGACCGTGTTTCCCGGGCGATCGTTCGCTCAGACCCTGACGCTGGGGGGTGGCGCGTCGAACCGGGTGGTGGTGCGGAGCGACGGGACCTTTGAGGTGACGGGGAGCTTGGGGAAGGCTTTGGAATTGGCGGGACTGAACGGGTTGCCGGTGGGGCGACTGGAGAATGGCAGTTCCTTCCGGCTGACCGAGCAGGGGCTGACCTTGAATGGCCAGCTGGGTGGCGGTGTGTTGGAGACGGGGGGCGGACCGGGTTTTGGCGGGATGGGATCGGTGACGATTCAACGGGACGGCACGGCGTCGGTGACAGCGGCGGGTGGCTTCTCGGTTCCGGCGCTGACGGTGGGGCGTTTCACCATCGACGGGGCGGGTGGCGGGCCGATCAACGGAACACTGACGCCGACAGGGCTCAGTTTCAGTGGTGCTCGGATGCGTTTTGATGGGTTGGTGACCAACGTGCTGGGCGCGTTTTCGATGGATCGGGCGGGCAACTTTGTGGTCGGGGTGGGGCCCACGCAGACCGGGTTGGGAAGGTTCACCTTCAGCAACGTGGAGTATCAGTTGATCCGCACCAACGGGACGCTGGCGGTAACCAACTACTTGGGACGCTGGCAACCGCCGGGACTAGGGCAGTCGGTGGAAGTGCGCGGCTACTTCACCAGCGACGGCAGGATCTCCCTGCGTCAGTCGGTGTCGTCGGTGGGGCTGGCAGGGTTTGCGGTAGGGCCGATGGAACTGACCTTGGACCGGCAATCCGGAAACCTGACGACGCCATTAGCGGCTCAGGCTCCGAAGGCTTGGTGGTCCTTCAACGAAACCTCCGGGACGACGGCGATCAATCGCGTCAACAGCGGTGAAAACGGCAGCTACAGCGGTGGGGTAGGGCCGGATGGAAAAGATGTGGCGGCGGCATACTCCGGCAATGGATCGGCGCGGTTCACGGGTGGACACGTGAACGCCGGCAAGGCAACCGGTCTGGGGAATCTGGCTGGCGGGTTCTCGATCGCTGCCTGGGTCAAGGTGGCGGCCTTCGACCGCGCCTGGAACACGGTCGCGAGCAAGGGAGACTCCTCGTGGCGCTTGCAACGCGACGGCACCCGTTCCGCCCTCGGCTTCGACACGGACGGCCTGACGCCTCCCTATCTGGGGGGTAACCGCAGCGTGGACGACGGCCGCTGGCACCATGTGGTGGCGCTCTACGATGGCCAGGTGAAGGCGCTCTGGATCGATGGCGAACTCGATGCCTGGACTCCCGCGACGGGTGTGATCGCTGCCAACGCGTTCGACCTGCTGATCGGGGACAACGCCCAGTCCAAGGGACGAGCGTGGAACGGGTGGATCGACGAGATTGCCTTGTTCGACCGGGCGCTGACCGTGGATGAAATCGTGGCGCAGTACCGCGCCGGAGAAGGATTGGTGTTCAGCGGCACGGCGCGGTTGACCGCCGGAGCGCTGTCGGCGGATCTCCGCGGGACGATCGCGCCCGGGGGCGGGGTGGCGTTTCAGGGAACGTCCGGCACGGCCTCCGTGGCGGGGTTCCCGGCTCAAAACGCCCGATTCCAGCTCATGAGCGGTCCCAATGGCGTGTCGTCGGTGGTGATGGCGGCGGACCTTGCGATTCCGGGCGTTCCCGCGGCACGCATGACGGGCGTGCTGGCGTCGCCGGGGTCGTTTGACCTGCGAGGCGTGGTGCCTGCCGGCCAGTTTGGCGGCATTGGGCTTTCGGATCTTCGTTTCCGCCTGAACGGCACGCCGCCGAACGCGAACCTGTCGCTGGAGGGGAAATTGCAGGTGTCGGGGCTGGGCGAATTGCCGTTGTCCGGATCGGTGATGGCGGATGGCAATCTGGCGCTGACCAACCTGCTCGCCGGCAACGGGCAGTTCTTTGGCTTCCCGGTGCGGAACTGGGAACAGGTGTTGCGCCGGCAGCCGTCGAACTACCGGGTGGTGATCAGCGGCGATCCTGTGGTCCCCGCGGACCGCGGCAGCGATCCGGTAGCGTACTGGAGGTTGGATGAAACAAGCGGCACCGCGGCGGGAGATGGCAAGAAGACAGCCGCACTGCGACCGGCGATCCAGGGCACTTACTCGGGTGGCGTGACGCTCGGGCAGACGGCGGGTCTGGTGGGGCCTCAGAATGGGCGCCCGGCGATCCGGTTGGATGGGGTGGACGACCACGTGGTGGTCGCGAATGAGGGCGCCTTCGATTTCACCGGAGCGATGTCGGTGGCGGCGTGGATTCGGGTGGGAGCATGGACCCGGGACTGGCAGGCGGTGGTGACGAAGGGCGATTCGTCCTGGCGATTGAGCCGCTATTCCAACACGCGCCGGCTGTCGTTCGACACGACCAGCGCGGCGGGACATCACAGTCTCCCCGGCGCCTTCAACATCGACGATGGCGGGTGGCACCATGTGGTCGCGGTCTATGACGGGCGGGCGAAGTTCCTGTTCATCGACGGTTCGTTGGATGGCTTCGCGGTGTATGGCGAGACGCTGAACCGGAACGATGCACCGGTGATGCTGGGTCAGAACGCCGAGGCGCGCGGCCGGTACTTCAATGGTTGGCTGGACGAAGTGGCGATTTACAACCGGGCCCTGACGCCGGTGGAGATCGGTTCGCACTATTTGGCGGGCGGCGGGGGAGTGTTGGGGGCGCGGGTTCAACTGGCGCTGAGCGGCATTCAGGAAGTCGGGATCACCGGGGTGGTGCATCCCCGGGGATCGGTGAGTCTGGGGGCGTCGTTGGGGTCGCTGGGTCTGGCCGGCTTCACCTTGAACAACGCCTATGCGGGGCTGCATCGGGTGCCGGGCATTGGCGGGGTGGCGCAATGGGCGGGAGAAGTGACGACTCCGTTCGGTTCGGCGACCTTCAACGGCACGGGCGATACTGCGGGGAACTATTCCCTGGGATCGACGTCGGTCGGGGCGTGGGTGATCGGCGGCCAGACCTTCACCCATAATGGCGCGCTCACGCTGACCCGGACGCAGATCGAAGGGGTGGGTTCGTTGGCTTATGGTGGATTGAGTCTGGCGGGGACGGTGCGCCTTCCAGCGGGAGGCGGAACGCCGACGTTCAGTGGCAGTTCGACGGGCACGACGCCTCCGGTGGCCTTTGGAAAACGGGCCAATGGCAATCCCGGCCATCCTTATGCCTGGGTCAGTTGGAATGTTTCGGGAAGTTACAACCACGCCGCCCGGAGTGTTGGGGCGTCGGTG
>CAUJJW010000047.1 GCA_963205105.1 Verrucomicrobiota bacterium
CCTCTCCCTCCGGGAGAGGGCCGGGGTGAGGGCCGCTCGCTGCATTCCTCGCTCCACGGTTCATGGTCCCAATGCGTGTCCAATTTCTGGAAAACGTTCCTTCCCATGAAGCTCCCCTCGTCATCGTACTCCTACTCCTACTCGTAATCCCCCCGCCCTCCCAGGTTCAAGGTCCGTGAGCATGGCGCCTCCGCCAACGCCCCTTCCCATGCCCCCTCCGACCGCAGCCGCCGCCGTGCCTCCCGGCGCCCCACCTCTGCCCCCCGCGGGGCCGACTTCTCGGTCCTCCGCCCCTCTCGCGTCCAAGCTCCCCGCCCTTCTCGCCAGCCTACTCGCCCTCGCCGTCCTCCTCGTCTCCCTCGCAGCCTACCAGGCTGGGGCCCGCCGAAAGCCCGTTCTCGACCTGCTCGACACCATGGGCGGCACCGACCCCGCCCAACGCCAGGCCGCGCGCGCCCAGTTGCTCGCCCACCCCGAGACCCATGCCCCCGTTCTCGTCGGAGTCATCCGAAGCGGAAAAACCCGCTGGCACAGTGACATCCTGCCCTGGCTCGACGATATCCCCCAACTCGCCTCCCGCCGCACCCGCCAACTGGTTCTCGAACGCAACGCCATTGATGCGCTCCAGCGGATGGGCCCGCCCGCCGCTCCCCACGTGGTGGCCCTCCTATCGGAAACCCGCTACGGCGGACGCGACACCGGCATGGCACTGCTCCGTGCGTATGGCCCCCAGGCCTGCCCCTTGCTCGTCGCGTCTCTGAAAGATCCGCAGCCGCTCATCCGTGCGGGTGTCGCTGCAACACTCGGCCGCTTTCCCTCCGACATTCTTGGCTCCTTGGAACCCCTCCGCATGGCTGCCCGCGATCCCCACCCCGCCGTCCGCGTCGCTGCCCTCGAAGCACTCGGTAAGATGCAAGACCGCGCCACCCAGGTGATCCCCGACCTCATCCAGGCTCTCGGCGATCGCACGCCCGAGGTCCAAGTCCAGGCCGCCTCATCGCTCCGGGTTTTCGGAAACCAGGCCGCGGCTGCGGTCGAGGCCTTGCGAGAATGCCTCGGGGCCCCCGCCGACCCCGTCCGCGCCGAAGCCGCACTAACTCTCGCCGAGATCGGTGGCGACGCCGCCCGCGCCGCCGGTCCTGAGCTGCTGGTGGCCCTGCGGCAGCGCGACGGACCCTCGGCTCGCCAGGCTTCCGTGGCGTTGGTCCACCTGGATCTTCATCGTGAAGAAGCGCTCCAACGGCTCACCGGCTTTTTGCGCCACGGCGACGTCACTATTCGTTCCCGTACACTGGAGGCCATCCGCAGCCTCGGTGCTCAAGGGGAACCCCTGGTTCCCGACATCGTCGCCCTTCTGGACAATGGCGACGACAAAGACAACCGCCCGGCCCTCGCCGCCCTCCGCGCCATCCAACCCTCGGCCATCCCTGAACGTTACCGACAGGGACGCCGTTCCCGCTGAGCTTCGGGGACTTTCGTCGAGATTGTCACCCGGCCCGAAGGGCCCCATGCTCACCCCCCACCCCGCCCGCCGGGGTGCCACGCACCGATGACCGATCCCGCCATCACCCCCGAGCTCGTCGCCAAACACAACCTCACCCCCGAGGAGTTCGCCCGCATCCAATCCATTCTCGGCCGCGACCCGAACTACACCGAACTCGGCATATTCTCGGTCATGTGGAGCGAACATTGCTCCTACAAGAACACCCGGCCCCTGCTCAAAACCTTCCCCACCAAGTCGCCCAAGATTCTCGTCGGCGCGGGCGAAGAGAACGCAGGCATCATCGACGTGGGGGACGGCCTCGCCATCGCGTTCAAAATCGAGTCCCACAACCACCCCAGCGCCGTCGAACCCTTCCAGGGCGCCGCCACCGGCGTCGGTGGCATCATCCGCGACATCTTCACCATGGGCGCCCGCCCCGTCGCCGCCCTCAATTCGCTCCGCTTCGGCGAACTGACCAACCCCGACGTGCGCCGCCTGTTCTCGGGTGTCGTCTCCGGCATCGCCCACTACGGCAACTGCTTCGGCATCCCCACCATCGCCGGTGAGGTCTACTGCGCCAAAAGCTACGAGGGCAACCCGCTGGTCAACGCCTTCTGCCTCGGCGTCCTCCGCCACGAACAGATCACCCGCGGCGCCGCCCATGGCGTCGGCAATCCCGTCTTCTACGTCGGCCCCGCCACCGGCCGCGACGGCCTCGCCGGTGCCGCCTTCGCTTCCAAGGATCTCACCGAGGAAAGCGCCCAACAGCAACGCGGCGCCGTCCAGGTTGGCGATCCGTTCATGGAAAAGCTGGTCTGCGAGGCCTGCCTCGAACTCCTCACCACCGGCGCCGTCGCCGGCATGCAGGACATGGGCGCCGCCGGCCTCACGTGCTCGACCTGCGAAACCGCCGCCCGCGCCGGCACCGGCATTGAGATCGAACTCAACAAAGTTCCCCAGCGGGCGCCCCACATGACGCCCTACGAGATCATGCTCTCCGAGTCCCAGGAACGGATGCTGATCGTCGTCAAGAAGGGTCGCGAGGAAGAGGTCAAACGCATCTTCGACAAGTGGGACCTGCCTTGGGCCGAAATCGGCACCGTCACCGACACCAGCCGCATGGTCGTTCGCCATCACGGCCAGGTCGTCGTCGATCTCCCCGCCGCGGAGCTCGCCAACGAGGCTCCCGTTTACCACCGCGAATCCGCCGAACCCGCCTATATCGCCGGCGTACGCGCCTTCCGCCTCGACGCCATCCCTGACACCCAGCAGCCGATCCCCGACCTCAAACGCCTGCTCGCCTGGCCCACCATCGCTTCCAAGAACTGGATCTACCGCCAGTACGATCACATGGTCCGCGACGGCTCCGTCGTCTGCCCCGGCTCCGACGCCGCTGTCATCCGCATCAAAGCCGATTCCCTGCCACCCGTCGCCCGCCCCGCCGATGGCTCCGCTCCCGCCCCGACCGCTGCCATCCCCGAAAAACTCGTGGCGTTCAGCGTCGACTGCAATGGCGGCTACGTTTTCCTCGACCCCTATGAAGGCGGAAAAATCGCCGTCACCGAAGCCGCGCGAAATCTCGCCTGCACCGGTGCCGTTCCCTTGGGAGTCACCGACAACCTCAACTACGGCAACCCGCACAACCCCGAGATTTTCTGGCAGCTGAAGGAAAGCGTGCGCGGTCTCGCCGAGGCCTGCCGCGCCTTCAATACCCCGGTCACCGGCGGCAACGTCAGCCTCTACAACCAACGCGGAGCCCTCGGCGCCATCGACCCCACCCCCACCGTCGCCATGGTGGGCATTGTCGAAAAGCCCGAACACGTCACCACCCAATGGTTCAAGAACGCCGATGACGCCATCCTGCTCCTCGGTGAGCCCACCGATGCGACCGACCCTCTGCTTGGCCTCGGCGGCAGCGCGCATCTCCAGGTCATCCACGGCAAGAAAACTGGCAACCCACCCCGGTGTGACCTCGAAGTCGCCAAGACGCTCCACACCGCCTTGCTTGGCCTGATCCAAGCCGGCGGCATCCGTAGCGCCCACGATTGCAGCGAAGGCGGCCTCGCCGTCGCACTTGCCGAATGCTGCATGTCCCGCAACGAAGGCCGCCACACAGCCCGCCTCATCGGTGCCACCGTCGACCTCACCGCCCTGCAGCAGAACGCCGGACGTCTCGACGCCTTGCTCTTCGGAGAGACCCAATCGCGCGTGGTCATCTCCTGCGCCCCCTTGGATGCCGGCAAAATCCTGGAACGCGCCCGCCTGCTGGGCGTTCCCGCCACCCGGATCGGCACCGTCGGCGGCGATCATCTAATCTTCAAGCTGGGCGCCACCGAACACACCGCCTCGGTCAAGGAACTGCACGACCTCTGGTGGAACGCCATCGACGTCGCGATGCAGTAAGGCTCCCTCCGGTAGCCAGTCATCACACCGGTTCCGAATAAGCCGCTGGCCTCCAGCGGCTTATTCGCTTTTCTGACACGCTCCCCCGATTCGACCTCCAACCGTGCCGCAACAAGTTCGATGGCCAAACACTTCCCCAATAACTGGGCCCCGGAATACCGACCGCCATGAAGCAAACGAAAGACACGGCCGGCAAGGGGGAGGATCAAACACCACCACCACCGGAGCGCTTCCCCCACTGAAAGCGCCGGGCGACGCTTGCTGGATTCCCTTCCCCTCGGCCTCCCAAAACTGCTAGAGAATCGCCATGGCTCCCCGGGCGAAAAGAAGTGGGCAAGTCGAACCCCGCCATGGCCTTCCTACACGTCGCCGCCTATCCACAGCCTATCCCCCGACGGAAGCCATTGTTCCGATGCCATCTCCCGATTGGGCAGCGTTTAGGCTGCCCATGCAACGTTCGCCATGAAGTACCACGCAATTAAGGCTCTCCGCGTTGCTATTGTGGCAACTACGGCTGGTTGCTCAAAAACCGACTTGCCCACCCACTACTTTGACACGGCAGCCATTCACCACGCGGCAACTACCTTGACCCTTCCGTCTTCACGCTCAATACCCGACACGAATTCTTGGCCGAGCGGCCTGATTCAGGCAAAACCTCTCCGGTTCTACCGAGATCGAGTTAACCTGGCTATCGTTCTCACAGACCAGCCCAGCATGAAAGAGACCGGCTTGTACGTGCATGTGGTGCACTCTTCTTACTCCCCGAGGAGCGACTCTGAGTGGAATTTTCACCATCTCGGCGACGGTGTTTACCAATACGAGCGCAAAAAATAGGGCGAACCATTGGGTCCTGCGAGCGGCGGTTAAGTCATGGTTCCCGCACTGCCCCGTTCCCCGCCGTCGCCGACCCAGGCGTTCGGCAAAGTGTTTCCGTTTTCAACCCGATGAAATACGACTATCGAGTCTGCATTGCCCAACAAGGCAAGGTCACCTTCGTCAATGGCAAATGGCAGGGCACCACCCCACCTGATGAGACCAACGCCCTCATGACATGTCCGGAAGTGCATTCTTTTCTGACATCGTCCGGGGAGTCCGGTTGGGAACTGGTCACTGTCGTGGGGCGTGCTCGCGCCCGAGCCGATGACGCCCCCACTCTGGATCGTCTCTTTTTGGCTGCGGCGGAGGCAGACCAGGGATGGCACACGTGGGATACTCTCTACCTGAAGAAGTCGCTACCATGAGACGCCGAACCATCGCGTGCCGCGAATAGTGGGCGGCGATCCTCGAAGCCAACGATGCAGTTGGATCTCACGCGAAGACGCAAAAACGCCAAGAAGGACCGTCCGCGAAAGAGGCTCGCGCGCTGCAGGATTTGCGAATCAAAAGGTGTGGGTGATTGGAAGGTTCGCGATCCCTCGATTGTATGGCTTTCCTTGGCGTCTTTGCGTCTTGGCGTGAACCCTATCGATTTCAAATGAATCGTTGGCTAAGCGACCCTATCAAGGAACTGCATAACCTCGGATGGAACGTCATCGACGTCGCAATGCAGTCAGGCTCCCTTCGGACGCCCTTCCTCACCCCAGTTCACGGCTGCACCCTTGGGATACCGCGACAACTGAGGCATGCCCTGAGCGGGTAATGGTCACGGCGCATCAACGAAGAGCACCGTCTCGTGTACGCGATGGACGGGGATGTCGTCTGGATTGCTCAGGCTCGGTATCATTACGAATGACGGCCGAACCCTGGCGTCGTGCAAGCGGGAGGCAGCCTCCTGTCCCTCACGCGGGCGTTCGGCAGCGGAAAAGCGCCACTCCCTCGAGAAGACATTCCCATGAACAAAGTGACACCCTTTCTCATGTTCAGCGACTAAGCTGTGATGGATGCCATGATGACCATGGTGAAACTCGATGTGGCTGAGCTCGAGAGAGCCTACCAGGAGGCGTAGGTGTGCTCGTCCCGACAGAAGCTCGAGCTTTTCCATCCCGCCGAACCCTTAGGTCCTGCGCTTGAGCGTCAAGCGAACAAGTGGCAGCCTCCACGTTTGTATTAACCCTTGAGACCGCTTCACACTGCGTCCTGTCGATCAAAAAGGCGTTAAGCAAAGATGCCCAAATATTTCGAACCAAGTAAGTATGAACAATGGCGCGGGAGATCCATCTACGAATTCTTGGGCGTGAAGTTCTTCAAGAGCTATCTACTCCCCACCGAGCTTCTGCTCTCTCGTTGGCGTGGTGGGAAGGCGATACAAGGAGGTCGCGGAACACTCAAGACAGAACTGAAGCGGCTCGAGTGGGAGACACGGCGGAACGAGGTTATTCATTTATTGGCCATGCTCCTCATTGGCAGCCTCTTGATCTCTAGATTTACACAGCTGTCTGCGGCGCAGTTTTTCGGCATCTTTGCGATCAATATGTATTTGAATGCATATCCTATCTTTTTGCAGCGCTATAATCGCTTCCGAATAAGGAGGCTTCTGTCTCGATGAAAGCGGAGCCAAACCAGGCCTTTGAGCCACGAACCTGCTTGGCACGTGTCGTGCTTTCGTACGACCCGCACCAAGCAGGGTTGCGGCTCATCTTTAACTTGAGGCGACACAACCACGCGCAGGCAATCAACTCGGAGAACATGACAACGACATGAAAGCAAAATGGTTTACAGCCGTCGCATTATTACTGTTTACGCTTTGCTCGGGCGTTGTTGGCGCTCCCCTTGTCGCTTACGATACAACGGCGGGAGGTCCTTACAACGGGGTGGGACCCGTAGAGGCCAGCCCAACGTTTATTGGAGATAGGTTCGCGGTATCGACCTCTGGATGGCTGGATACGATCGCGCTCCCGCTGAACAACCCCTTTACTTTCGCAGGCCCTGTCGCCAATGGAACAATTACCTTGTGGTCCGACCAGGAAGGCATCGTTGGAACGTCGCTGTTTTCCGCTAGCGTCAGCGCGACGTTCTTTCCCTTATCGTCGAATGCGGAGTTGCCACCTTTCACCCAGATTTCTGTGACCGCGCAGAACTCCGTGTTCTTGGCCACGGGATCCTTCTACTGGCTGACACTTTCCCAGACCGCCGGCTCCGGCGGTCTGGCTTTCTTTTCCAATGTGAACTTAACCAGTGCCGCCACTGTCTATTTCGGCGACAGCCCCGTCCCAAAGTATGCTCAGGGTTTTCAGCCAATGGTTGTCCAAATAGGCGTTACCCCAATTCCTGAGCCTTCGACATACGCCATGCTGCTACTCGGCGGCGCAGTGGCCGGGTTCAGGTTTCGCTGGAGATGGCGAAATGACGCGGGCTAACCATGCGCTCATCCTAACCGCCATTGACCGCGGCCCGAATCTCAGCCGGCATTCCTCCTCACGCGCGTCGCGGCGCTGAGGCTCGATTCCTGGCGGTAGGATAGCACGGCGGTCGACCTGCAGAATCTTATGCCAATAACGGATGTCATTCATGAGCACCGAGGGCCTTGTCCGTGCTGCGGGAGCGAGACAGCAGCGACACGTGGACGAGTTTTGGAGAAGTTTCAATGGGGTCTGGTTCCGCCATTTGACATTGAACTGAGCGTTTGAAAGACCGCGGAGTCCTCGGACCTTTGTGAAAAGACCGTTCTACGACTGATCGACCGTCGGCAGTTGCGGCCGTCCACCGCGCTCCGTCACTTCCTGATTCCCCGATCATCCGTGATCATCCGGTTCCGGGAACAAACCAGCCAGTCGGACCGGCAGCGCTAATCGAAAAACTCTAATGGTTGCTTGTCGTGACCCGACCCCGTTGTCCCTCGCCTACCCAATCGATGTATGAATAATGTCATGATTCGGGAACACGACAGGCTTCGAAGATGTGAGGGATCATGCGAGATCCGCGACTAACGCAACGTGACTTCATGGAAGAGAAGATCGAGCTGTGCCGCAACGCTGGCCTGCCCGAGCCCAGCTTCGAGATGCGGCAGGGTTCTTTCGTCCTCACCCTCTGGCGGGAGTGGCTGACCGATGACGTGCTGGCTGGTCTAAGGCTGAACGAGCGCCAGCGACAGGCGGTGCGCCTGGTACGAACCACTGGGAAGGTGTTGAACAGCGAGTACCAGAAGGCCTTCACCGTTTCGAAGCCGACAGCGTCACGCGACCTGGAGGAACTTGTGGCGCTCGGCCTTTTGACCCGGGTGGGCACCACCGGTCGGGGAACCCATTACATTCTCAACCGCCAAGGGCTCAGAAAGGGCTCAAAGGGCTCATCCAGCGGCGACGATGCGAAGGGCTCGTAAAGGGCTCGAACGGCTCACGCGAGCCAGCAATGCCCCAGACCACCAGCCACCAGGGGAGTTTGAACGGTGTCCCGACATTTGACATTGAACTGAGCGTTCGAAAGACCGCGGAGGCCTTGGACCTTTGCGAAAAGACCGTGCAACGACTGATCGACCGTCGGCTGTTGCGGCCGTCCACCGCGCTCCGTCACTTCCTGATTCCCCGATCCGAGATCATCCGGTTCCTGGAACAAACCAGCCAGTCGGACCACGAACCTCTCGGCGTCACCGGCACCGCCTCCCTCGCTCCAGCACCATAGCCCTAACCAGAATCAGTCGACTTCTCTCGCGCCATCCCATCCAGGGGCGTTGGGCTGGGGCGGAAAACCGCATCCTTTGGCGAAGGGACGCCCTCGAGGGCAAGGACCGCTCCCGGAGTCGGCAGGTGCGCTTGCAAACCAACCTCGCCTTGATCCGGACATCGTTGTTGCCCTTCATCGGGCGCAAGTTCCCCGGCCATTCACGGCCCAGTCTCTTCGATCGTCTCCAAGCCGATCCGTCCGCCACCTTTCACGCCATCACCTCCTGGTGATCTCAAAGCAAAAGGCCCCGGATTGGCCCCCTCGCCAAGGTGCCGTGGACGGAGAGCAGGCGCCTGCCTTGACTTTGGCCCGCAAGTGTAGTCCCGGTGGACCCGAACTTCCTTGTCGGATCCGTGATGAAGACCTTCTCCATTTCTCGATTCCGGCGTTGGTGGAGCCGCCGGACCTTGGTCCAGCCATCGACGCCCATCCTCCGGACCATGGTCCTGTTGGGAACAGGCGCGGCGCACGCAGACTCGTCCGTTGTAGGTTGGGGACTCAACCGCTTTGGCGCCGGCGAAGTACCCGATGCCACGGCCAACGCGGTCCAAGTGGCAGCCGGTTTTGATCATGGATTGGCCCTTCGCTCGGACGGCACGGTGCTGGCCTGGGGTTCCAACCTCGACGGTGAGCGCGAGGTGCCCGCGAATCTGGGTCCGGTTGTTGCGGTTTATGGCGGCGACTGGGTGAGCCTGGCGTTGAGCATCGACGGTTCGGTGCGGGTTTGGGGGGCATCCCCGTCAAACCCCATCCGGTCCATTCCAGCCTCCGCCACGAACATTGCTTCGCTGGATATCGGTTACGCCTCGCATGTGGTGGCACTGCGAGGTGACGGAACAGTGGTCGCCTGGGGAGCCAATTTTGCCAATCAACTGCAGGTACCTGAGAACCTCACCCAGGTGGTTCAAGTCTCGGCGGGGTATGGTTACTCCATGGCTCTGCGTGCCGATGGTGAAGTGGTGACCTGGGGCGACCGTATTCCCCAGCCCATGCCCGCAGCCACCAACGTGGTGGCCGTCGAGGCCGGTTGGACCGACGCCTACCTGCTTCAGGCCGATGGACAGGTGCTCGCATGGGGCCCGTCAGGAATGAACTCCGCTTCGGAACCCCTGGATGTCGCCGACGCCGTCGCCATTTCGGCTGCCTTCCAATCGGTGACCGTCCTGCGTCGCAACGGTACCGTGATCTTGTGGCCTCAACCCACGGAACCAGCGCTGGCGCCTCCATCGAACTTGCAGGGAGTCACCGCCGTATCGAGTCATGGTCACGCCTCGTTCGCCATGGTGGGGAATCCGTCCGTGAACGCGCCCAAGATCGAAGTTCAGACCACCCCCGAGGGCCAGACACTCGGCTTTCTGGCCGAACGCGGCCGAACGTATCGCATCGAGTACACCGATCAACTCGGTGCAGAACATTGGCGCATCGCCTCGATTCGAGCCGGCGTCGGCGAACCGATCCGTTGGAGGATCGGGGAGGCCAGTGGCTTTGAGCTTTATCGGGTGGTGGTGTACTGAAGCTTGGCGACCCCCCGGACCATCACGCGCCACAAGTCGCGCCGTATCACGGAACCCTCACCCGAAGCCTCAGAAAACGCGTTCCCTGGCTCCCGATCGGCTCCGAATCCATCCAGCGCACGCGCTCAAACGTGTCCGCGGTCCCCACCACCTTCCAGGCGCTCGTAACGCCTTCCCAGGTTTTCAGGTCCGTGGACCGTTCCAAAACCAGGACCAGATCCCGGGAGGGAAGCGAACGGTTCCACTCGATTCCCGGCACACGATTCCCGCCTTCCATCACCAGAATTCCCAGCGGTCCGGAAGCAGGTTCCTTCACCAGCGGATCGCTGCCGCTGATAAACTCCCAAACGTTCGAGAGTCCGTCGCCATCCGGATCGGCGAGCGGCGCATCCGCCCCCGGCCCAAACGTCCGCTTCTTGGCCCAGTTCCCATACGGCCCTTCCGGCATCGGATCCTCGATGCGCCGTTGACCGAACTGCACACCCCACGCGGATTCCGTCGTGCCGTCCAAAATCAGCTGCCCGGGGGTCGAGAACTCATAACCGTCGGATGCCTGAACGCTGAGCGTTGCCCGCCCGGACGCCACCACCACGAACGCGAAGGATCCATCCCCCGAGGTCCACGTCTCACGCTCCCCCTGATCT
>CAUJJW010000048.1 GCA_963205105.1 Verrucomicrobiota bacterium
TGACCCATGTAGGGGGGAGGGTTTCCTGGTTGCCGGGCGCTGGAGCGGATGAGGCGCAAAAGGCGGCAATCAGAAATGCGCACAGACGCTTCATGGTTGGGGCGGATAGAGGTTGGGAGCTGCGCGAATGGCGACTGGACCGCGTTCGGTTGGGAATCCGGTTGTCCTTGAGCGGGGTACCAACAGGCGCAGCGCGATCCATGTCAGGCCACTTTCTGGCGGAGACTGGCTATGCGCGCAAGGGCAGGGATGAAGCCGTTTGCAGACATTCTTGGGCTCCGGTTCATGGTCAGCGATCGGCTCGTCTCGTCACCGTAATGCTCCAAGAAAGAGGCTGAATATGGCTGTGGACCTTTCATAAGGTGACTAGGAATTCTTCACCTACCCAACACATGAGCACCCCTTCATCCAATGCCGTCGGCTGGTTCGAGATCTATGTTCAGGAGATGAGTCGGGCGAAACGCTTTTATGAAACGGTGTTTCAAGTGAGCCTTACCGAACTTCCGACGCCGATTCCGGGCATGCAAATGCTGGCATTTCCGATGAGTGACGAGGCGCCGGGATCGTCCGGTTCGCTGGTCAAGATGGAGGGGATGCAGACCGGTGGGCTTGGGACCTTGGTCTACTTCATTTGCACGGACTGCGCGGTCGAGGAGTCGAGGGTGGTGGGAGCGGGCGGGTCGGTCGAGCGTCCCAAGTTCTCGATTGGGCCCTACGGCTTTATCGCGTTGGTGAAGGACACCGAGGGCAATTTGATCGGGCTGCATTCACGCATCTGAAAGCTCGCCACCGCCCCGAAAAGGAAAAACCCAGGTTGCCTAACGAGAGGCACCTGGGTTTCTGCGGAGGAAGGAAAACAGAACGCTCAGACTTTGCCGTTCGCGTTGCGCCGCTGGTGATGGCGATAGGCGGCGGTTCCGGCGAGAAGCGCGGCGACGGCCCAGGCGGCGTCCGCGGGTTCAGGAACGGCAGTCAGGTCGAAGCTGTAGGCGACGTTTTGAGCCTGGGTTTGCTGGATCCAGAGCGTGTAGTCGCCGGGGGTCAGGGGCGCGGAAAAACCGGCGGCGCCGGCGCCAGCGGCGAGATTATCCAGAATGTCGGTGCCCAGGTGGGGGACGCCCGGATGTCCGTAGCCCAGCATGCTGCCCAGGTTGGAATTGGCGGTGGCCGGGTTAATGGAGGTGTTGCCGGCGGTCAGCGCGACGAAGATGACGTCATCGGCGGACACGAAACTGGAGAGCGTCATCGAAGTGACGGCTTGGCCGGCGGGAATCGTGAACGTGATGTAGTCACGATCCGTGGAAATCGAACTTCCGGAGATGGTGTTGTTTCCAATGCTGAGATTTCCACCCTGCAAGGGGGCGGAGAAGAGGCCGGACAAGTCGCCGCTCACCGATTCGTCATAGAAGACGCCAGCTTGGGCGATGGAATGGGTGACGCAGACTGCGGCGAGGGTCGTCGCCCAACGGCGGCTTGAGCGGAGAAGTTCGCGGGAAGTTTTCATGGGGCAGGTCGTCAGGATTCGTGTGGTGTGTGAAGGAACCGTGGGAGTTCGAGTGTGGGATGTTTCAGGGTGCGGATGGGTTCCCGGATTTTTTCGAGAAGGCAGGATCCGTCACGGGGATGCCCCAGGTGTCGATTTGGTATCCGGGCGGTTCCTGGATGGGGATGGCGACCAGACAGCGGGCGGGTGCGTTGGCGTCACGCAGACGCGCCACCATTTCGGAACCGCGAACCAGCAGGGCCGTGGAAAGGGCATCCGACTCGGTCGCGGAAGGTAGGATCATGGCGGCGAGCAGAGCTCCCTGGGTGGGGTGGCCGGTGCGCGGGTCGATGATATGCCCATAGAATCGGCCGTTCTGGGTGAAGCCCTTGCCCCAAACCGCGGACACGGACAGCGATTCGTTGTGCAACTCTGCCACGGCGAGCGGGGGTGGCGGTGTGTCTTGGTTCGGTTCGGAAAAGGGAGGATCGATGGCGATGCGCCAGGCGGGGGTGTCCTCGGGTTGACCCCAGGCGACAGCGGTGCTGGTGCCACCGTGAAGCAGGGCGCTGGTAACATCGGCTTCCTGGAGGAACGCCGCCGCACGGTCGAGGGCGTAACCTTTGCCGATGGCACCGAGATCGATGCGGGTCCCGGGGTGCGCAAACTGAAGGGTCATGGACGACTCATCGAAGACGACCTGATGGGGACCGGTGGCGGCTCGGGCTGCTTCGAGCGCAGCAGGATCGGGAAGATGACCGGTTCCCCGAACGAATCCCCAGGCTTTGAGCAGGGGGCCGACGGTGATATCGAACGCGCCAGCCGCGGCCTGACTGAGAACGATCGCGTGTTGAAGCAGGCGGAAGACTTCGGGCGAGACGCGGACGGGCTGGGAGGCGGCGTCGCGATTCAGGGCGGCGATTTCGCTTTCCGGACGATGCACGCTGAGTGTGGCGTCGAGGCGTTGGATTTCGGCGATGGCTTCTTCGCCAGCGGAGCGGAGAGCCGAGGGACGAGGTCCTTGGAGGACGAACTCGAAGCGGGTGGCCATGGCCAGGGTGGCGAGCTGGATGGACGCCATGGGAGGGGGAGGTGTGGGAGGAGGGGGCAGGGCATG
>CAUJJW010000049.1 GCA_963205105.1 Verrucomicrobiota bacterium
CTACAGCCGGCCTACGTGGGTTCCGCGCTGGAGTTCGTCCTGGCTTGCCGCCCGGAACTTTCCTCAGGTGCGGAGGCCATGGTGGGTTGGGTTCTCCAAGCCTCCGATACCCGAAGCCGTATTGCCTCGCTGAGATATCTACTGGCCGGCAAGCTGAAGGAAAGGTTGGCCGAGGAGTTTAGAAGCCGGAGGAACGAGGACAACTGGCTCTGGCAGGTAGCCCAAGGACCGGAGGACTTCGCGTGGTTCAAGCCGACGTTCTCGGAAGAGGAACTTCACCAGCTCCGTTCATACGTGCTTCGCCTCTTCGACGAAGAACTCCGTGGACGCTCGCAGCCTCCTCAGCCGCCCCCCCAACAACCTCCGCCATTACCGACCTGGACAGTTCGCCAGCTTTGGCTTTGGTGGGAGGGGCAGGGAGAGCCCATGGGTGACTACGTTCTTGAGGGCGAATCCAATTGGCCCTTGTTCCATGGTGGTCCGATTCCGGAAGAGGATCAGCGAAGGGCTGAGCTTAAGCGTCTGCTCCAAGCGCCATCCTCCATGGAAGGGAAGTCGGTGTGGTACCGCCTGTTCGGATACGCCTGTTTGGTCTCGGCAGGACGTACGGTGACCGAACTGCGAAGATTCTGGTTGGAGCGGCTCGAACCCTCAGGCTTCTGGACGCGCACGACCGCCGGAGATTTCTCCGAGGTAACTCGGGAGATCTTTGAGCAGGCCGTGACAGCTGAATTCACGAATCGCAACGCAGGAGGTGAGCAGGCGTACTATTGGCGAAGATGCTTTTACGATATTCGCAAGGTTCACCGGATGGTTCAGAACGAGTTTCCGTCTGTGCTGCTTGACTTGGTCCAACAGGGGCACGGTGAGTACCTGCGCGAATTCCTTCGCACGGGCGATCTGCCAGGACCCGATCAGCGACGCTGGATTGGCACGTTCGGCCAGAGCGCGGACACCCCGCTGCGGTTCATCATACGCGAGCTGTACCGACTCAGAGTGATCACTGACGAAGGCGTGTTGCCACACGCGTTCTGCGTCTGCCGTCCCGTGCTGCGGGCATTGGTCAAGATCGGATGGATTGACGATGCAGACGATGGCTTCACGGGAGCGGAATGGCTACGACGTCTGGAGGCCGACCCTGACTGCGGACCGAAGCTCCAAGCCTGCTTTGATATCCCGCTGCTCCACATGGGCATCACGCATCGAGGAGATGCGATGCCGACTCCTCCCAACGAACCGTGAGTGCCTCCGTTCCCCAGCCGGGCACCCGCGTCATTCACCGCACGCATCCCGAGTACGGCTTCGGTACGGTGCGGTATGTCGAGGAGGATGCGTTGGGGGAGGAGCGCTTACAGGTGGCGTTCGATCACCTTGACCATCTTCAGGGTTTACGGCGGGAGGAGGTCGAGCCGGTACCCGAGCCGTTGGAGGAGGTTGCGACGGGTGTCTGGGGTGATCTGGCAGCATTCAGACGCAAGGCCGCTGTCGCCCTCATCCTCGGCGAACACAACCTGACCAGTTGCTTCACACGGTCCGTGGTGCAGCCGCTCCCGCATCAGGTGCATGTGTTGGATCGGGTGGTATCCGGCAACCGCTTCGGGCATGTCCTGGCGGATGATGTTGGCCTGGGTAAGACCATTGAGGCAGGACTGATCATCACCAGCCTGCTTCGCAGCGAGCCTCCCCAGCGGATGCTCATCGTGTGCCCGGCGGGATTGGCGCTCCAGTGGCAAGACGAGCTGGAGGACCACTTCAATCTCCACTTCTCCATCCTCGGCGCGAACTTCAATGGCAAGCAGGTGGCCAGTTGGCGAAGTCAGACGGCGGTTATCGCGCCGATCGATCGCATCAAGCGCGAGGAATATCGAGATCTCCTGAAGCAGGTCGGGCGGTTTGATTTGGTGATTTGCGACGAGGCACATCGGCTCACAGCACGGCGCAACGCCATTACGCACGACCTTGAGAAGACCGCGAACTACCAGCTGTTCGAGTTTCTGGTTGAGTCCCGGCTCATCCTGCACGTCGAGGCTTCCGATCTCACGCCTCGCTCGCCGCGGCTGCTGTTGCTGTCGGGCACGCCGCATCAAGGGGATGACGAGCGTTTCCAACGATTGCTCCACTTGGGGCGACCGGACCTGTTCCACCCAGACGACCCCGCCTTGGCCGACCAACTCACCCGTGAGTCGCTGGCCGAGGTGCTCACCCGCACGTCCAAGTCGCGCGCAGTTGACTGGGAAGGGCGCAAGTTGTTCAAGGGACACGATGCGACGACCGTCGAAGTGCCTTGGACGCCGGAGGAACTGGAGGTCTCGCGGTTGCTCACTCAATACATCCTCAAGAGTCTGGACAACGCGCGCGGCGGTGATCGCAGTTTTGCCCTTGTTGTGGAGTTGGTGATGCACACGTTCCACAAGATCGCAGCCAGCAGTTGGAGTTCCCTGGAGGCGGCGTTGGCCCGTCGGGCGGACGGATTGCAGACCCGCCGGCAAACCATTGAGGATCTCCTCGGGCTCGCAGAAGACGGGGATGACGAACGCCGAGACTTTGCCAAGCCGCTGCAGCTATTCTTCGCGGACGAACAGACGTTGCTCGACACGTTGCTGGATCGAATCCGCGCCTTGACGCGGGATTCAAAGTGGGATTCCTGCGCGGAGTTGCTGCGCCAGGTCGAGCTGCGAGAACCAGGCGCCAAGGTGCTCTTCTTCACGCAATACCGGGCCACGCAGGATTACTTGTGCGGGCGGGTTGCGGAGTTATTTCCCGGGGCAAGTGCCGAGGTCATCCACGGCGACACGCCGCCCGAGGAACGTCGCGACGCAAGGCGGCGCTTCGAAAGCGGCTCCCGCTTCCTCGTTTCCACGGAGGCTGGCGGCGAGGGCATCAACCTCCAGAAAGCCTGCCACATCATGGTGAACTACGATCTGCCGTGGAACCCGATGCGACTGCAGCAGCGCATCGGGCGGCTGGACCGCTACGGGCAGACACAGCGTGTGCAGGTGTTCAACCTGCGCGTGCCCCAGTCGTGGGATGCCCGCATCTCGCAGCGCATTCTCGAGCGGCTGGAGGTCATCCAGCGCACGATGACCCTTGCCGGCCTGAACGAGGACTATCGGGAAATGCTACTCGGCGAAGTGGCCGAGCGGATCGAGCCAGGCAGGCTCTTTGGCCGGGCGATGCAGGGGGAGGAGGTGTCGGATTCCACAGTGGATGACTGGATTCAACAGGCCGCGCGCTCGGCGAATCGTTTGCAGCAATTGTTGGGCGACGCGGGGGGCTTTAGCGGTGATCCCGGATCATTGCGCCCCGCGCTGACCGCAGGGGATTTCAAGCTGGCTTTCGCGCTGGCGCTGGAACGGCACGGGCTGCGGTTGCAGGAGACGCGGAACAGCGCCAACCAGTTTGTTCCGGGGGTTTTCCATTTCCGACTGCCCGACGCCTTTCGCGATCCGGTTTTTCGCCCGGACCGC
Source organism: Verrucomicrobiota bacterium (assembly GCA_963205105.1). Taxonomy (GTDB): domain Bacteria; phylum Verrucomicrobiota; class Verrucomicrobiia; order Limisphaerales; family CAIMTB01; genus CAIMTB01. The sequence continues at coordinate 3,468 of CAUJJW010000049.1, forward strand.
ACCTATCACGTCGTTTTCGACCGTGAGGTCTTTCAGCGCGTCCGGGACGAGGACCTTGGGCGTGTGCGGGGCCAACCCATCAGGCCGGTGCTCGCAGGCTTCGGCGAGCCGGTCACCGACTGGCTATTCCAGAGCGCGATGGAGGCGCGACCAGGCGAGAGTGCCTTTTCGGTTTGCGCGACCAAAGACTGGCCGCATGGGACCGGTTGGCTGTTTGGGTTCGCACTACGCTGGATGGGAGGGGCAAGAAGGCTAGCGGCTCCGGATTCCCTTTGTGTCGTCTTTTCTGGCCCTGACGCCGTCCCGTGTTGCATTTCGGCTGGGGATCTGATGCGTCTCGTCGACCGTGCCGTTTCCGGAGCAAGTTCCACTCCAGGTCAAGCCGCCCCACCTGATATCGGCACGGCGAGACGCCTGGCTCAGGCAGTTTTACGGGAGCGGGTGGAAGCGAAAGGTCCAACCGCCAGCGGTACCGCAGGCCTTTCGCTGCTATTCGCCGTACGCGTTTCGGCCTGACATTCCGAAGAGCCTGCTCGTGCGAATCGCTATTCCTCAACATTCGCATCAGCATCCTCCCCGACATGGTGTCCGTCCTTCCGCCAGGAACTTTGACCAAACGCAACTGGACCGGGCGCGATGACAATTGCGGGCACCATTTCGGCAAGGTCCCGCTCGCAGAGTCGCCGCTCATGCTGACGTTGCACTAGAAAGCGACTCGCAGTGCGACGCCGAGGATCGTTGGCGCCTACCAAATCAATCCTCGGGCCCTCGAAGCTGCCGGTTTCGTCCGCAGGGTTGAGGGTCGGTTCGTCATTCTTCGATTCCAGCGGACAGGGGATCGCATCGAGATTGCATCGAAGCGCAGTGGTCCGGCTCTTGTCGTCGGTGGGAGCCCGCTCTGAACTGAAGGTGGTGCGGTCGAGGTAGGCGGTATCGGTTCGCGCTATCGAGCTTTTAGCCCGTGGCACAGGACCCGCTCGCCGGGGTTGGGTCGATGGGAGCGGACGTGGGATTCTGGGTCGCCGCCTTCGTACCGCGAAATCCCACGGGCACGACTTTGCGGTTGGTGGCGAGGCGTTCGTATTCGTCGAGGGGTGGGAGGGTGAACTCCGCGTGCCGGGCGTAGGCGCGGTGCACGGCCTTGCTGTTGTGGCCCAGGGCGGCTTGGGCGAAGCGCTCCGGGTACCCGCAACTCATCGCCCGTTCCGCCCAGGCATAGCGGTAGGAGTGCAGGCTGACGCCCTTGATGCCCAGGAGGCGGCAGCGGCGGTTGAAGAGTTTGGCCCGGTGTTTCTCGTGGAGTTCCACCAACCGAGGGAACAGGGGACCTTGCACGGGCAGGTGGTTTCGCATGAGGTCGGCGAGTTCGTCGCCGAACCGAAGGACCACCGGGGTTCCGGTTTTCCGTCGGCGATAGGCGATGGTCTGGGTGTTCCAGTCGACGTCCTCGGCGAGCAGACTGGCGACGTCGGTCTGCGATCCGCCGAGGTGCCAGCAGAACCGATAGAACGCATTCCATTCCGGGTTCTTCTCCGCGCCGAGGATGCGTTCGTGTTCAGCGGCGGTGATGGAGCGTTTCGGTTGGAAACGCGGTTGGGGCCATTGCCGTTTATGGAGCAAGGGCGTCGGCAGCCAGCCCATGTCGACGGCGAAGTTTTGCAGGCGTCGCAGGTAGATGTTGGTGGAAACGGTTCCGGCCTTGATGGCGGTGAGGAAGTGTTCGGGGCGGGTGTCCACCAGAGGGCGGCGGAGCAGGGCAGCTAGGGCCTTTTGGCGGCCGGCGACGCCCCATCGGTCGCGGGTTGGACCGTGCTTCAGTTCGATGACGGCGGTGAGCACGTCCTGCCAGGTGCGTTTGGCGCCGTCGGGGTCGGCGCCGGTGAGGTACATCCTGGCGAGCTGCAGGTTGAACGCGGGCTGATCGTGGGCGTCGTTCCGGGCCTGGACGAGTCGGGCGGCTTCCCGGGGGTTGGACGTGCGGAGGCTCTCGCGTTTCCCGGTGACGGAATCGAGGACGTAGAACTGGCTGCTGGCCCGGCGATAGGTGCGGTAACGGGACTTCATTGGCGTTGAGGCAACGAGTCCAAAGGCTACCGACGACCTGGTTCCTGCGTGACGGAAGGGTGGGGCGGGGGTGCCGGAGGGGTGCCGAGATGTGCCAGAGCGGCACATTCTATGCACAGTTTTGAGCACACCTGCCATCCGCTGTCGGGCTTAAGTCCCTTAGCTCAAGGAGTTAAGAGATGGAGCCAGTGGTCGGGATTGCTCTGCCAGCATTTCTTCGAACCTGCTCCAAACGAATGCTTTAGCACTCGTTTGTGATCTCAGGATCAAGGGGTTGTGGCTTGGAATCAAGCCAAACTCCCATGTGCCCGGGTATCCCCGTACCAGCTCGCGAACAGACGAGTTTGCTGACAGTTTTGCTGACACCTTGCGCCACAAGCAGCTGGTCCAGTTCAAACGAAAAGGGCGCAGGAACTGGTCCTGCGCCCTTGGCTCTGCCTGCAAAATGGAATGGAATTTCGTGGGCTACCGACCGACGCCTGCCGCCTTGCGACAAGGAGTGCGACCGGACGGAGCCGCCCTGAGGCAATGGTCAAGCGGGCCAGAGCTCACTCCCATGCCCTGGGAAACCACTTCCGCGAGTTTACCGATACCAAGCCAAGTTCGAACTGCAGCCCACTGGAGCAGTCTTGTTAGGTGGGGTGTTGGTGTGTATCTGCTTCAGACTTTCTTTTCTGGAAAAAGGACAACCGTTCAACCTCTCGTCTCATTAACTCAAGCAAGCCGCGCCGGTACCAAATGTCGCGCACCGGAGACTGCCGCCCTGCGAAAAAATCGTCGCGCACTCGTTCAATCGTTGGCAACAGCTTGGACGCATCAATGCCTCTCCCCGTCCAGATCGCTGGATCTTCTGGCTTTGGCGCCCAATTGCGCACTCGCTGGCGATGCTTGCTGACCAAATAAATGGCAAGCAACGCCACGACGACCAATCTGATGGTGACTTCTGCGACTGACATACTTGCCCCCTAACGACTCAGCTCTGCCACCCCGGAACTCAGTGCCAAATTGGAACACTGACGCTTCCTGGGGTTGGCAGGAGGGTATGGTTCAGCAATAGTCTACGGCTTGCGTCGTTCATATCGAATGGAAGATACCAATGTCCCGATTCCATGACCCATCGCCGCCAACCACCGGCAAAATCCAGCAGCGAAGATGTCGGCGATCATTCTCGTCGCGAGCACAATGATAACCGCTGGCAAGACGATGATCGCAAGCACCTGCGGGACGCCATGGATCCCTGTGGCAATTGCGGCCCATGCCACCCATGTCAGCAAGGCGAGGACCGATGCCTGGCGTAGCAACCAGATCCACGGCCGATGATACGGAGATATTTGAGTTCTCATGTCGTCAGAGTGGCCTGGTGGCCTAAATTCTGCAACCTGTTGAACGCTCCAGATCAGTGACCCGGCGCCACTGACCATCGCTTGCAAACCGGGGCGCCTTCGCCGGGTTCACTGCATCTGGGTTGTTGAACTTAGCCGCTGCGCGGCGAAGCGGGGGTTGGGGCGGGATTCGTTACTGGGCTGCCTCTGACTGACTGCATGAGCGAAGCGTATAGGCTGGTCGGTGCCTGAAAAGCACCAAGTCCTATACCATTCATCCCAAGTACCTCAAAAACGCCCAGGCTCGGCGCCAAGCCCAGACTCGGGATTACGCGGCGCCCCCCAAACCCGCACCCACGCCTTCCACGGCTTCCACGGTTCGAACCACTCCGAAGAATTTGCCAACCCCGTCGATTACCAGCATCCCTACGAGTCCATGGGCCGGTTCGCTCAGGCGCTGCCGTTACGCTACGACTCCAATCGCACCCGGCACGCGTACTACCGGCAAGTGCGGCTCATCCACGAACACCTCGGCGTCGATCCGGCGCTGCTGACCGAGCGTTCTGAATCCCAGGATTTACCTCTCAACTCGCGGCACTCACCTCCCGGGTGTCCTTTCGCCTCGCTGGAGGTTCCGCTGCTAGCCCGATTTTCGCCTCCCTTGCGTCCGCTCTCCCCGGCGGGTGAAAACATAAGCGCCATCAACGCTCCCCCCAAACTCCCAGGAGAAGGGAAGCCGTGGGAGAAGACCGATTTGGTGCCCGTACGCCCGGAGCTTGCCCAGGAAGTCCTTTTCGATCAACCGATCGATCGGACCCATGCTGCGAATGAACGCCAAGCCATCGTTTCGGCGACAAAGAACTGGACCTCAAAAACAAAGATAAGAAACGCACTCGCCCAAAGCGTCACAGGATGGATCCTGCGCGTGCTCCAGAGATCGTAGAGAACTAACAGAAGCAGGAAGCAGTAGGGGACGCGTGCTGCGGCGGGAATGTTGTGATACAGGAACTCGACCGGCCATCGAATGAAACCCGCGAACATCAGCGCGACGTTGGCGATCACGATGAACCGCTTGTGCGCGTGCGGATCGCCCCGCATTCGGAAGGCAAGTGCGATGAGCACCGCGAAGACGAATACCATGTTGGTGTTGATGAGAAAGAGCAGGTGTTCGAGGCCTGGCGGAATGCCTCGCCGCAGAATGTCGGCGCCAGCCATCAGACCGGTTACGACCATTGCGCAAGCCAGTGGCACTGCGATGATACCGAGACGGCGATGGAGGTCGACGCGGTGAGCAGAAACCAGCGACACCTGGGCGGCGAGCAACAGCATCCAGAAGGTGGCTACGAGCGCGTGAACGTGAATGATTCGACTCGGCAGGGGCGCCTTGACCATTCCGGCGAGGTAGTAGGAGGCCGCAAAGCCTACGAACACCGTGGCGAGCAGAAGCACGGCCATACCCGCGAAAAACAGGTGTTCGTAGGGCCGCCTCACTGAGGTTGACTCCAAATGTTGATCGCTCGATTCAGGAACAGTGCTGTTCATTCTTTATGAGTTCCCCATGGATCCCGTCCAGTTCGGCCGAACGCCTGCGTGAGCGACAGGAGGCAGCGGGAATCGGGCTCAGGAGGTAAAGCGGGCGTGGAGGCTGCCTCCTGTTCGCTCGACGCAATGGTTAGGCCATAATGGCGTCTTACTTAAATTCGAATGAACTGCAAAGTCACGCCGCCGCCCCTAGAGGAAATCGTGCGCAACGGGCTCGCCTCGTGTGCTCGAAGAAACGTCCAGCCAGAACTCCGCATCTCTGCAATCTTGGCGTCCATCTCTATCCGCTTGCCAGTCGCCCAGGCTGAGCGAAACGCGAGATAGACCGATGTCTGCTCGGCTTGTGGGTGCTCGGCGAGCAACTGTCGGGCGCGACGCTCCATGCGAAGACGCTGCGGCAAAGCAATCAGGAGCGCGATGACGACAGGCAACGCTAAGAAAAAAATGATGAGTGGAATGCTCATGCGCGTGTGAAGTGGCCTAACGCCTGCGTGAGCGACAGGAGGCAGCGGGAAACGGTCTCAGGAGTCAGAGCGAGCGTGGAGGCTGCCTCCTGTTCGCTCGACGCAATGGTTGGGTCGTACTCTATCTAACCTCAGCCGGTGCCATGACAATGTATGAGCTGTCAGTGCTCAAAAGTGCATATACCCCATTTGTCCCCAGCCTGTAGTTGAGCGACCGCAGAAGGCCGCCATAGGTATACGATGTAATCGCAAAGCCTCGAAATTGGTATTCGGCTAAATCGCGACGAACATAGACGGGCCGCCCTGAAAGTTGGCTGTAGCTGGATGCTATGTCTAGCAAGGCAAAGGACCCTGCATCCTCGGGGAACTGCAAGTCGTACTGCTTACGAAAGTTGCGCACGTAGTGGAATAATCGGGATGACGGGGACGCTCGCCAGGAAGATTGTGTGTTCACAACCCGAACAAAGTCTTGCGTTAGCTTGCCTGCATCGAAATTAACGCGTGGACGCTGTGCCCTCCAAACAGTTGCCCCAGTCAGGAGCAGTAGGACAACTCCAAGAATTGAATGAATGCGATAGTCTTTCATGACCCAACGCCTGCGTGAGCGACAGGAGGCAGCGGGAGTCGGACTCAAGAGTTAAGTCGAGCGTGGAGGCTGCCTCCTGTTCGCTCGACGCAATGGTTGGGCATTTCTCAGTCGTCAGAACCTGCCTCAATCTGAAGTCCACTCTCCCAGAGCCTGTTGCAGCGTCGGCATTGGTAAATAAATC
>CAUJJW010000050.1 GCA_963205105.1 Verrucomicrobiota bacterium
GCGACATCGTTGCGTTCCTCACGTCCGCCTTCGCGGAAGACACTGGCCACCTGGTCATTGTCGCCCGCGAACTCGGCGCGTCCATTGCGGCCGTGCGTAAAACGTCGGCCGAATGGCTCCGGCAAGGGGTGTTCTGTCACCTCGCAGTCGCCGCGCAGTCCTGCGGCACGCCGGACGAAATCGCGAAGTGGATGAAGGGCGGACCCGGCGTCCCAACCCAACCCACTCCCACCGAAAAGCCCACGAACGCGATTGCGACGGAAGTCGCCGCGTCACCCTTGCCATCCCCGACGGAAGAGGCCTCGACGCCCACCGTCGAAACGCCCGGCATCCCCACCGTGGACCCGGACCTGGAAACCGCCCGAACGCTCTACCCAGGGCTTTCGGACGAAGATTATCAGGCCCTCGCGGCCGCCGTGAACGGGTTCCGAACCGACACCGGCAAGGCACCCGAAACCGCGGAGGAACTCGACGCTTACTTAAACGTCGAGAATCCGGTTCCCGCGTAAACCCAAAGTCTGACGTTTGACCACGGTGGTCCCATGAATCGGGGCCACCCTGTCAGCCGTCGCGACCGCCGATCTTCCGCAAAAACCGGAGGATCTCCCCACCGCGAGACCCGCCTCGAATCCATCCCACGGATTCGGGGCGGGTCTTTTTTTTGCCGTGATTCAGCCGTCAGAAACAGCGACCGGCGAACTACGTGACCTTCCGGCGACCACAGCTCCCCGCGGAGTCGGCGCCGATGCGGCGCCGGGCATCCGGTGGAAAGGCGAGAAACGGATTTCCCGAAAATCCGGGAAACCACGAATCGCAGGCCGAACGTTCCTGTTCGCTCCAACGCCAGCGACCCACCCGGGCGCCCAAACGCTTCGGATTCCCCCAACAGGGCCCACCCATTTCCCGCCAGTTCGGACCCCGGCCGGACCGTGTCTCCGCCTGGCAGGCGTTTCATCCACTCACTCCTTCCAATCCATGAGCATGACAGCCACCGCGGCCCAAGACCGCCGGCCCATCCGCCGCAATCCGCGGACGGACTCTGACCGGCGGCGCTACGACATCGAGAAAGCCAAGCAAAGGGCTCTCTCCGGGCAAAGCATGACCAACTACCCCGCGATCGTCGCGGGATTCACCGCCCGCGGCATCCCTGCCGACGAGATCCGCCCCCGCGAGAACGTCTTCACCTACCAACTTTGGCGCCAGCTGGGCCGGCAGGTGCGCAAGGGCGAGCACGGCGTGAAGATCACCAGCGTCGTTCCGATCACGCAAAAACCCGCCGAATCGACCGGAGGCGATTCCCGGGAAGTGATCGTTGGGCGGCGCACCGTTACGGCGACGGTGTTTCACATCTCCCAGACCGACCTCATCGCCAGTCCGGGAACCGATCCCGCGAACGACCCGCACCGAGCCCACCTCACCAGCCTGGCCGAAGTCTTCCCGACCCAGGCGTCGCCCTCGACCACCACTTTCCAGCCTGCTCCCAGGCCGAGCCCGGCAGCCGAGGGCATCGCCGTCCGGGAACAACTCCCGGCCCACCGGCCTGCCTGGCTGGACCGTTTCAAAGCCCGTCGGTCCCTGGCGGCGGCCTAGCTAACCTTTCCTGCTCACGCGAAACCCACCTCCTACCATGAATGACTCCTCCATTGTGATCACCGCCCAAGCCGGCGTGCCCGTACTGCTCATTTCCGAGCCAGGCACGGGCAAGACCGCCTGGCTCAACGCCGTGGCGAGTGCCCTCGATCGTCACCTCGAAACCCTCATCGGCTCTATCTGCGATCCGACGGACATCGGTGGCCAACCCATGCGGGTCAATGGCCACTGCGAGTACGCACCGCCCGGATGGTTTGTCCGACTCCGCGACGTCAAAACCAAGGGCCGAAAAGGCGGCATGCTCTTTGGCGACGAGCTCACCAGTTGCCCTCCCACCGTTCAGGCGCCCCTGTTGCGCCTGTACTCGGAACGCCGATTGCACTGCGGCGAGCTTCCCGCCGACACCCTGCTCTTCGCGGCCTGCAATCCCCCGGAGCAAGCCGCCGCCGGGCACGACCTGGCTCCACCCATGGCGAACCGGTTGGCCCACTTCACCTGGAATCCACCGGCCACCGACTGGATCACCGGCATGGTGGCCGGATGGCCCGCTCCACGCGTTCCACTGCTCCCGTCCCACTGGGAAGCACGGTTGCCGGCGGCCAAAGCGCTCGTGGCCTCGTTCATCCGAGCGAACCCCACCCTGCTTCACGTGTTCCCCACCGACGAAGCGCAACGCTCGGGCCCATGGCCCAGTCGGCGCACGTGGGACCTGGTTGCCAGGACCATCGCCGCCCACGACACCTTGAACATGGCTGCCGATGACGCCATTCCCGCCCTGGTTGGTTCGGGTGCCGCGATCGCGTTCCTCGATTGGCGCCGGAACCAAAACCTTCCCGATCCCGAAGTGCTTCTGGCGAATCCCTGCACCTTCGTCATGCCGGAGCGCGACGACATCGCCTTCACCGTGCTCAACAGCGTGGTGGGAGCCGCCCTCGGTCGCCTGACCCCGCCACGTTGGGCGGCGGCCTGGGACATCCTCGCCGTAGCAGTGCGGGCTGGACTGGTGGACGTCGCGGCGATCGCGGCACGCGCTCTTGCCGCCACCCTGCCGCCCGGGATCACCAAGATCCCACCGGCAGCGGCGGCCTTTCTTCCAGCGCTCCAAAAGGCCGGCATTGTCGGCCGCTAAACCTTCAGGGCCATGCCATAGGGTCCGACTGGCCCCGTCGCGTCCCCAGTGGACGGACGGGGCCAGTTCTTTCCTACCTCAACCCATGAACGATCCCCTTCGAATCGCCCGGGTCCGTCTCACTCATACCCTGCCGTACTTCGCTCCGATGGTCATGGCGATGCGCCTGGTCGAGTCTGAAAAAATCCCCTTCCGCATGGCCGTCGATGCACACGGCCGTTGCTACTGGCATCCACGTAAGTGCGCGGGCGTGCCGGTGGATGAGCTCGCCGGGATTCTCCTCCACGAGTGCTCTCACCTGCTCCGACAGCACCATGCGCGGGCCCGCGAGGCGGACATCACCCAGCCAGGCCCGGAGCTCTTCCGGTGGAACGTCGCCGCCGATTTCGAGATCAACGACGACCAGAAGGCACTGCCGCTGCCTCCGGATTGCATCCACCCGCGCGACCTGGGCCTGCCGACCGGACAGCTCGCGGAATGGTATCTGCGCCATCTACCGAAGCCACCCTCCCCCGAAGGTTCCGCTCCAGGAGGCAAGGTCCCCGCCGGTGGTTCTGCCGCCGATGGTGTGCCGCGCGACTACGAGTTGCCGGCGGACTCCGAGACCGCCCCAGGCCTCAGTCCCCTCGAACAGCAGATGCTCGCCCAGGAGGTCGCTCGCGGCATTCGAGCGCGAGGCAACGCACCTGCCGGCTGGCGTCGCTGGGCCGACGTCGTCCTGGCGCCACCAGTTGTGCCCTGGTGGCGCGAGCTGCGAACGCATTTCCGTCGGGTCATGGGTCAGGCCGCAGGGCGCACCGACTTCACCTGGAACCGATTGCCCCGCCGCGACCCGGTCGACGCCTCGATCCTGAGCCCCGCCATGTTTCGGCCCACGGTACCCGTGGCAGTCATCATCGACACCTCGGGCAGCATGGATGACGGCCTCGGCGCGAAGTGTCTCTCCGAACTTCGGGGACTGCTTCGTACCCTCGCACTGCCGGTCGACGTGATCGCCTGCGATGCGGCAGCGGTCGTGAGCCGACGCGTCCTCTCCCCCAGGCGCGCCGTGCTCCTCGGAGGGGGCGGCACCGACCTGCGCATCGCCATCCAAGCGGCCCAGCGACTTCGGCCCACGCCGGCGGTGATTGTGACCATGACCGACGGGCACACCCCATGGCCCGAACAACCACCCCGCGACACCGCCCACATCACCCTGCTGCTGGGTGACGGCAAACCACCTGGCTGGGGACGGACCATCCGTGTGTCCCAACCCTGAGCCTCACCCCTCCATCGACGTACCATGAACACCGAATCACCACCTCTCCTTCTGCCGGCCGACGCCGGCCAGAAGGTTCTGGTCCAAAACCTCGACGGTCTCTTGACCGGGGCCGCTTCCGTCAAAGCCGTCCTGGCCAAGGGCCAACAGCAATACAGCACGCCATCCCCGTGGGCGGCGCGTTTCGTCTCGCAGCTCCCCTGCAGTCAGCCCCGCACGGTCATCGACTGGCAGTGCGGTGCCGGCAACCTGCTCAGCCCGCTGGATCGCGCCGATTACATCTGGGGCGTCGACGTCGACAAACGCCACGCCTCCACCACCCTCCCAGGCTGCAACCTCCACCGGATCACCGCCTCCTGCCTCCAGGTCTGGGATCTCCTGAAAGAATTCTTCCCCGCGGCGCGCTTCGAGTGCCAGGTGGTCAATCCTCCCTTCGGCCTGCCCTGGCTCGCCTCCGACTTCAAACTCGGCCGCGCTTCGAGCACAGCGGTCACCTGGAAGCGGGTTCGAGAATTCGCCGCCGAAGGCGGTTACGGCTGTTTCATCGCCGGGCGTGCCCAACTGGAGGCCTTGAAGATTCACGAGCACCCCTGGACCTACCTGTACCAAACCTTCCCGTCCGGCCTCTTCCCGAACGCCGACATCGAGGTCGGTGTGGTCCACTGGGTCAACGGCGGCCACCCGCCGAGGGTCACCCTGCCCTTCACCACGCTGGATCCAGCCGAGCATCCCGTCCTCCCACCGGACCTGGTGGCTATCCTCCGGGATCGGACTCAGGACTGGTCCACCAGTTACGAAGCCCACACCGCCCTGCAGGAGGTTCGTTCCCTCATCCAGGAGGAGGATCGGCTCCAGCCCTCGCACAACTACATTCTGAAAGGTGGCGTTCTGGCGGTTCATTTCAGTCACCGCTTCAAACTCACCCACAAGCTCTCGTCGGCGGATCTGGAACGGCTTCTCGGCATCTCCGGCCAGCACCCGCTCGCCCTGGTGCATGAGGTTCAAACCCGGCGCCTGCTGAAGGAGGTCATTGAACGCCGCATCTTCACGATCTCGCCCGGCGCCGAGCAGGCGATCCGGGAGGCCTTGGTCCAAGCCGCCCAGCTGGCGACCCCCATCATGCCGGTCACCGACTTCGAACGGGTGGCCTACGTCGACGAACTCGACGAGCTGACGGTCCGCGACGATTTCAAACCGAGCGACTACGACTGGGAACTGTCCTTCCAACCGGGCCGAAAGTACGCCCATTCCACCGGCACCTACACCTTCCGGGACAAGTTCACCCGCAAGAAGGTCCACTACAACGAGGAGGAGGAACGCACTTTCACCCTCGAACATCAGTGCGAGCTCACCGGCCAGGACCGCTTCATCAGCGTCACCGACGACCGGCAGACCGAGCACCGCTTCATGGACCGCCCGGATCGCACCCGCCGAACCCAATGGCGCGAGCACCCAGAGAACATTCTCTGGCACATCTTCGTGAAACCGGAGGTTCCCACCGTGGCCGAGGAACTCGCACCGGAGGTGGTCGCCGCACGCGAACGCCTCCACCAACTGGCCGCCACCATGCTTCCCTGACCAACGCTCACCTCATCCCCCACCATGCCAGACCCCTTCAACTATTACCCCGGCCAGGTCGAATACCTGGCACGCGTCGCCGTCAAGGACGCTGCCTGCGTCGTCGCCGACACCGGCTGCGGCAAGAGCCTCTTCATGATCTCCCTGGCGCGCATGAAATTGGAGGACGCCACCGGCCAATTCCGCGGCCGCGCACTCTTCGTGGTGCCCGGTGGCACCTTGCGCGATCAGGCCATCGACGCCGACGACGTCCCGTCCGGAGATGACATCGAGGCCGAGGACTCCCCGGAATCGCAGTTGAGCCAGTGGCGACAAGAGTTGTCGCGGTTCGCCCCGGAGGTCCCGATCTACAGCCTCACCCATTGGGCCGACTACCAACGACTGCTTCGACCCGACGGGAGTGCGCCACCCGGCATCTATATCTCCTATTACGAAGCGATGTTTCGCAACGGCGCGCGCCACAGCATCCCCGACGGATGGGGCGACCAGGCCCACAAGAAGCTGTGCCTCGAACTCGGCGTCGGCGTGGGTGACATGGACTACGCCGTGCTCGGCCACCCCGAAGGCGGCATTCAAGGCGTGGGGCGTTGGTTCGAACCCAATGAAGTTTCCGGCCGAATCACTGGGGCACCGCGCAAGGGAGACCGTTTCAGCTTCGGCGGCACCTGGTGGCTGGTCGCCGACCTTTGCGCCCGACCACGGTTCGATTTCTCCGAGGGCGTCGGTATGGAACAACGCGGCATCCGTTGCGTCGCCAAGCCCTGCCTCTCCGACGAGATCCTCATGTGGGCAGGCGCTCACAGCCAAGCGCCCTGGGATTTCGTGGCCCTCGACGAGGCGCACTACTGCTGCAACCTGGGAGCCCAGGTGACCCAGAGTTTCATCCGGGTCCAGGCCAAGCACCGCTTCGCCTTCACCGCCACCCCGATCCCAAACGCCGTCACCAATCTGTGCGCGCTCATGGGATGGCTCTGCGTTCCGGGATGGTTCAGGGGCGGCCAACGCAACGCCGCCTGGCCGTACGCCCGGGAGGAACTGGGTCGGTTCACCCAGGCCTTCGTCTCGGAGGAACGCGATTTCACCGAGGAAGAGATGCGCCGCGGCCGCAGCCGCCGTTACAAAGCGGTCCGCACAAGCCCGGTGATCTCCGCTCCGGCCCGGCTGCTGAAGATTCTCAAGCCGACCATGGCCTTCATCAGCAAACCGATGTGCCGGCCGGAATATCAACCCGCCGAACTCATCGATGTGCGCGTTCCGCTGGGTCTCGCCCAGGCCAGCCTGTACTCGTACTACCTGTGCCGATCCCGGGTACCCGGCAAGCATCCACTGGTTCGGGCACGCCGCCAGATCGCCTGGCTCCGCGGCATCTGTGCGGATCCGGCCGGGTTCGATCACGGCGGGCCATCGGTTCCCACCAACTTCAATCCGAAGACGGTGGCGGCGCTGAATCTGATCCGTGAAATCCTGGGTCGAAAGGAACAGGTGGTGGTGGTCAGTGCCCGGATTGGCCAGACCGACACCATCGCCCATCGACTGCGCGAAGCGGAGATTCCGTACGCCAGGATCGACAGCACCCAGTCCCCGGAAATGCACAGCGCCGAGGCCAACCGGTTCAAAGCCCAGCAGGTGCCGGTGCTGCTCATGGGGATCAAGTGCGCCGCCAGCCACAGCTTCCACCAGTGCCCCAACCTGATCGTCCTGAGCCTGGAATACAGCTACGGCAGCCTGCACCAGGCCCGAGGCCGGGTGGACCGTGTCAACAGCCTGCGGGCGGCACGCATCTACTGCCTGCTGCACAAGGATTCGATCGAGGAAGCCATGTTCGACCGCGTCGCCACCAAGGAGGACGCCGCCCGCATCTGTCTCCACGGCCAACGCATCCCCCGCGACTACAAACCCGTCGACGCCGGCGAAGTCCTGGCCGAACACCTGGCGCACTGGGAGACCGAGGAAAGCCGAAGTCGCCGGGCGATCGCCGCCCTCCAGGGCGGACATGTCCCCGATCACATTGAGATGCGCGCCGAGGTGGATTGCGAAGCCGAGTGGCCGGAACTTTGTCGGGAAATCACCAAGGCATGGAAAGCCTGGCAGAAGCCCCGCCACCAACCAGCACCGACACCAGCGATCCTCCCCGCTCCCATCTTTGAATCGCAGTGGGTCCTCCCGCCGCCGCCCGTCACACCCAAACGCCCGGCCTGGCTGGACCGGTTTCGCGCGCGATCCACATCACCGACGCCGGTCCCGGCCACGGTCTGATCGTCATCAACGGACGGAGCAACCGGGAGCATCGGCTCCCGGCGCCGAATCGGGCCTTCCGAGCACGATTCCAAACCCAGACTCGCACCAACCAAACTCATGCTTCCCAACGAGAAGGTCTCGAACATCGGCATCCTCTACGGCCGGGTCTCCACCAACTTCGTCCGACAAGGCCATTCGATCGAACTCCAGGACGATCGACTGCGCCGATACTGCCAGTGGAAGGACATCCAGATCGCCGACGTGCTACACGAGGACACCAGCGGCACCGTGCCCTTCCTGGAACGTCCGATGGGGGCAGCCGTGTGGCGGGACTGGCTGGGTTGCGGTCGCGCGCATCACTTGGTTCTCACCTGCGTGGACCGGCTCGGCCGGAATGCTGCGGACATGCTCGCCTTCTTCGAGCGATGCGACCAGGCGGGCATCCGGGTTCACCTGGTGGACCTCGGCGCTGCCATCGACTTCTCCGATCCGAACGGACGCCTTTTCATTCAACTGATGGCGCTCTTCGCCGAGAACGAGCGCCTGCGCATCGTCGATCGAATCACGCGAACCCTCGCCAATCTGCGATCCCACGGGTACGCCGTTGGCAAGGAACCGTACGGATGGCGGCACGTCGGCACTGGCGAATTCCGGGATCGGGGCGGGAGTCGCGTCGAAAAGAAGCGGGTGAAGGAGGACCCAGTGGAGCAGAGCTTCCTTCGCTGGATGGTCGACCTTCGGCTCGCTGGCCACACCTACGCCTCCATCGCGGTGCAACTCAACCAGGCTCGCGTCGCGCCCAAGCTCAAGGCCGGCACCGTGCTGAACGTGGGAGGCGGGCGAACCAGTGTGGCGCCCGGTCGGTGGACGGCCAGTGGGGTCGAAAGCGTCCTCACCAACCGCTACACGCGCACCAAGTATCCCGATCTCAATCCCGCCGTCGCCTAAACGGACCGAATCCGAAGTTCCAACCTAACCACCACCTTCTTCCTCACCCACACCGTGCCCGATCCAAATTCAGAACCCCAGATCCACACTCCCGTTCTCGAAGACGCCGCCGCCCATGGCTACGGACCTGGAGACGAGTCCCTCTCACAACTGGCCATTGGGGACTGCGTCGCTGTCTTGGCCCCATTCGACGCCCCCATCCAAATCCTCGTGCGCATCACCGCGATCGAGCGGACCACTCGCCATCCTGAAGCCGTCCTTCGGATGCCCGAGCTTCTGGTAGGTAGGATCGAACAGGACCAAGCATGGGGTCCGATGTTCCGCACAGGTGATCCCGCCTATGCCCCCGGTGCCATGATCCGCTTCGGCAGCAACAAAATCTCCCGCATTTACTGATCAGTCCGCCTCACGATCCACACCTGGACAACACACCCGTTCGGTATTGCTGGCTGTTCACGACTTCGGCCAGGGTCTGGCCATCGCAGCTCCTGTTCGACGCACGCATCGGCAAACCCATGAGGCCCATGAGTCTAAACGTGGAAACCTACCGCAACAGAAGTGAGAGCTTTGTGGTCACCGCAGGCAATTCGCGTCGCAAAAGCCAGCGCAGCTCTTCCCAGCCCCTGGAGTCTTGCGTGTCCCCAGCCGCCAAACTGAAGTGCCCCCTGACGAGTGATTCCCCCTGCTGACCGACCCGCCCCACCCCGCACGTCGCATGAAACTTCCCGCCACGGGTCAGATCGCCCGAGTCCGAACCCGCCACTGGCTCGTCGGTGCCGTCGAACCGTCTGCCCATGGCACCTTGGTCGACCTGTCGTGTGTCGATGACGACGCCCAGGGCGAGCCGCTCCAGGTGGTCTGGGAGGTCGAACTCGACGCGGTCGTCCTCGACTCCGAAGCCTGGGAAAAGATCGGCCGCCGCGACTTCGACCGGCCGGAGTACTTCGCCGCCTACCTCAACACCCTCCGCTGGAACTGCGTCACGTCCACCAACGAAAAGCTCTTCCAAGCCCCTTTCCGCGCCGGCATTCTCATCGAGGCCTACCAACTCCAACCGCTTCGCAAGGCCCTTGAACTGCCTCGGGTCAACCTCTTCATCGCTGACGACGTCGGTCTCGGTAAAACGATCGAATCCGGCCTCATCGCCAACGAACTTCGCCTTCGCCGCCGAGTGAACGACATCGTGGTGGCCTGCCCGCCCTCGATGATGGAGCAGTGGCAGGAGGAAATGGAGAGCCGCTTCGGGCTCACCTTCGAGATCTACAACCGCGATTTCGTCGAACGTATCCGCCGGGAACACGGTTACTCCACCAACCCCTGGGACACTTTCCCGCGTTGGATCGTCTCCCACCGGCTTCTCATCGACGAGAATCACGCCGGCCCCATGAAGGTGTGGCTCGATAACTTCCGCCCCGGAAGCCTGCTCATCCTGGACGAAGCCCATCACGCCGCCCCAGCCAGCGGCTCCCGGTACGCCATCGACTCCAAGATCACCCAGGCGGTCCGCGACCTCGCCCCGCGCTTCGAGCATCGCCTATTCCTCTCCGCTACACCCCACAACGGACACTCGAACAGTTTTAGCGCTCTCCTCCACCTCCTCGACAATAAGCGCTTCACGCCCGGCGTCCCGGTCACCAAGAAACAACTCGGTGCTGTCATGGTCCGCCGGCTCAAGGAGGACATCCGGGAGATCGCCGGTGGCTTCCCCAGGCGAATCCTCAGCGAAGTCCAAATCAAGGATCTCCCCGCGGATGCCCCGGAACTGGCTCTCGCCGACCTCCTGATGGAGTACCGCGAGGTCCGAAAGCTCCGCTTTGCCTCCGGCACGAAGCGCGAACAGGCCATGGGTGGCCTGATCCTTTCGACCCTCCAGCAGCGCCTCTTTTCTTCCATCGAGGGATTTCACCGGACGCTCAATGCCCATCGACGGGCCATGGAGAAGGTTTGGGCTTCCGAAGTCGGCGCCCCTCAGGGGTCCGGCCGCCAACCCAGGGAAGTCGACGACGACAACGACAGTCCCACGGAGCGCCCGGAACGAATGACCGCGGGTTTCGATGGGGACGACGACCGGGCTTTGCTTCCCGCCGAGGAACAGGAGTCCGAGGCTGCCGATGCGTTGGCCGCCGTCACCGTCAAGGCCTCCGGCAACGCCCGAGCCGCCCACAGCGACCAGGAACGCCAACTCCTCAACGCGATGGCCACCATCGCCGACCGCCACCGTTTCCAGGCGGACGCCCGCATCCGCTGGTTGCTGGAGTGGATGCGGAAGAATCTGTCAGCCGGCATCAGCGCCGACTCCACCACACGACCGGACCCCTCCGCCGCCTGGAGCAACCTCCGCGTCATCCTTTTCACCGAATACGAGGACACCGCCCGCTACCTCCGCAACCAACTGGAAGCCGCCATGGGAGGAGCCGAGGTCGCGAACCAGCGTCTCGCCGTCTTCCACGGACCCACCCGCCCCGAGGACCGCAAGGCCATCAAGCTCGCCTTCAACGAGCACCCCTCGAAGAACCCGCTCCGAATCCTCATCGCCACGGACGCCGCCCGCGAAGGTCTCAACCTCCAGGCGCATTGTTGGAACCTCTTCCACCTCGACCTCCCCTGGAACCCCAGTCGCCTGGAACAGCGCAACGGCCGCATCGACCGCAAACTCCAGCCCAACCCCGAGGTCTACTGCCATTACTTCGTCTACACCCAGCGCCCCGAGGACCGCGTGCTCGCCGCCATCGTGCGCAAAACCGACACCATCCGCCGGGAATTGGGCGCCCTCTCGGACGTCATCGACACGCGGCTCACCGCTGGCATCGACCGGAGCAAAGCCGATGAAACGGCGCGCATCATCGATGGCACCGCTGAGGACGAGGAGAAGCGAAAGGTGCGCGAGGAAGAGTTCGAGGAGGAGCGCCAGACCCGCCTGAATGATCTGCGTCGCCAAACGGACGAGCTGCGCACGCGCATCAAGGACGCCAGCGACTGGTTGAACTTCCGCGAAGACCACTTTCGCCAGGCCATCACCAGCGCCTTGGAGATCGATCGGGTCGAAGGGCTCCATCCCGTTCCTGAATCCGCCCATCCGCAGCGGTGGGTCTTCCCCAACCTGCTCACCCGCTACGGCGGCGACTCGCGCTGGGCGGAGACGCTCGACACGCTCCGGGCCAACCCCGAACCGGGCGAAAACCTGTTCCAATGGCGCAAGCGTGCCCCGCTGCGTCCCGTGGTCTTCAGCGCCCTCGACGGCCTCGACGAAGACGTGGTGCAGATGCACCTCTCGCATCGGCTCGTCCAACGCCTCCTGGGCCGGTTCCTCACCCAGGGCTTCATCCACAACGACCTGTCCCGCGCCTGCCTAGCCCACTCCGCCGACGCCATCCCCCGCGTCATCGTGGTGGGAAGGCTCTCCGTCTTCGGAACCGGTGCCGTACGACTTCACGAAGAAATGCTGCTGGTCACCGCGCGATGGGTGGAACCGGCCACCCGGGGAAAGGCCCTCACACCTTACGGCCGTGAGGCTGAGAAGAAGACGCTCCAGCTGATGGAGGAATCCCTCCGCCCCGGCGCCCACGCGAACGTGCCCCCGCAACGAAGCCGCCAGCTCCACGAATCCATCGCGCTCGATATCCAGCAGCTCCTTCCGCACCTCCAAACCCGTGGCGAAACCGCCCTCGCGGAAGCCCAAGCCGAACTGACCCAACGGGGTGAGAAGGAAGCCGGCAACCTTCGTGACATCCTCAACGATCAGCGTCAACGGGTGCTCAAGGAGCAGGCGCGGTGGGCAAGTAGTCAGCTGGATCTCCCTGGCTTCACCCCGGACGAACGGAAGCAGTTGGCGGCCAATCAGCGCTATTGGAAAGCCTTCCTCGAAAACGTCGACGTCGACCTCGCCCGCGAACCCAAGCGCATCCGCGAGTTCTACCAGCCCACCGCCCACCGCATCGAACCCATCGGCATCGCCTACCTCTGGCCTGTCACCGGATAATCGCCATGGCCACTTACTCGCCCGAACTGGAAAACCACAAGGCCTGGCTCGGCTATCTCCAGCCCGAGGGCCTCGTGGTCACCGCCCAGACCCTGGTCGACGCCGGCGTACAAATCGACCGCGCCCAGCTCGGCTCCCTCCAGGAACGGTTCACCGCTCTCACCACCACGCTCACCTTCGGTGACGATCAGGAAGCCGTCGGCATTGGCAACCTGCCCCTGTTCTTCGAGGAATTCCTCGGCTGGCTGCCCACCCACTTGGTCGGGGATCTGCGGCCCGACCCCATACCCGAGAGTCTCATCGTCGCCCTGCCCGACTTCGAGGAAACGCTCAGCCCCACGTCCGCCCTCCGGAAGTTCCAGCCCAAACCGGACGCGAATCCGTGGTCGCTGCTCGTCCAGAAGATCCCCACCGGCCAGGACTTCGACCAACCACACGCCTACCACGCCCGGGGTTGGGAGGCGTCTCCCACCCGAAAGTTCGAACGTCTGTTGCGGGACACGCAGGTCCACGTCGGATTGCTGACCAACGGCCTCCAGTTCCGGCTCGTCTACGCGCCCGCCAAAGAGAACGCCGGGCACGTGACGTTCCCGGTCCAAGCCATGACCGAGGTTGGTGGCCGGCTGATCCTGGGAGCTTGCCATCTGTTGCTGGGGGCGCAGTCCGTTCTCAACGCTCCGGACAAACGGCACCTCCACCGGCTGCTCGCCCAAAGCCGGGAGTACCAGGCCACCGTCTCCGAACAGCTCGCCGAGCAGGTCCTCACCGCCTTGCACGAATTGCTGCGCGGTTTCCAGGCCGCCAACGACCTCAGCCAGGGCAAGGTCCTCCGGCATCCTCTCACCCACGATCCCAACCAGATCTACGAAGGCCTGCTGACGATTCTGCTCCGCATGGTCTTTCTGCTCTTCGCCGAGGACCGCGCCCTGATGCCTGGCGGTCAGGTCTATTCCAACCACTACGGGCTCCATGCCCTGTTCGAGAAGTTGCGCAAGGACGCCGAGAAACACGCCGACCACATGGACGACCGGTTCGGCGCCTGGGCCCGCTTGCTCGCCGTCTTCCGCATCGTTCATCAGGGCTGCAAGCACGGCGCCCTCCGCATGCCCCCGCGTCATGGACACCTGTTCGACCCGGAGCGTTTCCCCTTCCTCGAGGGCCGCATTCCCCGCGAAGGCACCACGCCCGAGAACATCCCCATGGTCTCCGACGGTGTCATCCTCCGCGTGCTCACCAACCTGCTCATCCTCGACGGCGAACGGATCAGCTACCGGTCACTCGACGTGGAAGAGATTGGCTCGGTCTACCAGACCATCATGGGGTTCGGTGTCCTGGTCAGCCCGGGGACGACCATCGCCCTGAAGGGAAAACGCAAGAACGGCAGCGTGCCGGCCGCCCCCGTTGTAGTCATTGAGGACCTGCTCGCCCAACCCGCCAAGGACCGCGCGAAGTGGCTCAAGGAGAAGGCCGACCACGCCCTGACCGGTGAAGCCGAGAAGTCCCTCAAGTCGGCAACCACCATCGACGACTGCCTCGCAGCTCTTTCCAACCGTATCGATCGCACCGCGACGCCCGGCCCCGTCCAACAGGGCCGCCTCGTGCTCGAACCCACCGACGAACGCCGCCGCAGCGGTTCGCACTACACGCCCCGCTCATTCACCGAACCAATCGTCCGCAAGACCCTCGAACCGATTCTCAAGCGCTTCGGTGAACATCCGACGCCCACGCAGATTCTCGAACTCAAAATCTGCGACATCGCGGTCGGTAGCGCCGCCTTCCTCGTCGAGTCGTGCCGCCAACTAGCCGATGTCCTCGTGGGGGCATGGCGGAAGCATGGGAGTCGACCGCAGCTCCCGCCTGATGAGACGGAGGAACTCCTCGCCATGCGCTTGGTGGCGCAACACTGCCTATACGGTGTGGACCGCAACTCCATGGCCGTCGACCTTGCCAAGCTTTCGCTCTGGCTCGCCACCCTCGCCAAAGACCATCCTTTCACGTTCCTCGACCACGCCATCCGCTGCGGCGACTCCCTCGTCGGCCTGACCCGCCGCCAGATCGAGACCTTCACCTGGAAAACCGAATCGACCCAGGGACAACTCTGGGAGCAGGAAGTGCGGAAACGGACCGCCGCCGCCCTGCGCGAACGCCAAAATCTGCTCGGGCTCGGCGACGACTTCGGCACGCCCCAGCTCAAACGCGAGAAGCTGGACAAGGCCGATGAACTGCTCGACCTCGTCCGCTTCATCGGCGATGCCGCCATCGCCGCATTCTTCTCCGCCGATAAAGACAAAGCCCGCGAAGCCAAGCGCGCGGAACTCGCTGAGCGCATCGCCGCGTACCTGAGCACGGGCGACCTGAAGCTGCGGCCGACGGCGGAAGTCAAGGCGCTGAGGGGGGAAAGTCACGGGGCGAGCGGAGAAGACGCCACCTCGGACCGCTCGCCGCTTACCGCTCAGCGCTCGCCCCCCAACCGCCCCTTCCACTGGGAAATCGAATTCCCCGAGGTATTCGACCGGGAGAATCCTGGGTTTGATGGATTCATCGGGAACCCGCCGTTTATCGGGGGAACAATGATTTCAACCTCGAACGGCGAAGCCTACAAAGATTGGCTCTACGAATCGTTTCCAGAGAGTGGCAATCGAATGGATGTGGTCGCGTATTTCTTTCGACATGCTTTTAGCCTTCTTCGAGAGGCTGGCACGCTGGGGCTCATTGCCACAAACACCATTGCGCAGGGTGATACTCGAAAGGGAGGTTTACGTTATATCTGCAAAAACAACGGCGTCATCTTTGACGCACAAAAGAGGATCAAATGGCCGGGAATTGCTGCGGTCACGGTCAGTTCGATTCATATCATTCGCGGTTCATGGCGGGGCATCCGTAACCTCGACAACAAGCCAGTAAACCAGATTACGGCATTCCTTTTTGCGAACGGCAGCAGCGACGATCCACAGCCACTTTACTCCAATGCTGGTCGCAGTTTTGAAGGATTCAAAATCGCCGGCCAAGGCTTTCTCTTCGCAGATGATGACGAGGAGGCATCCTCTTTGAGCGAGATGGAGCGACTTTGTGCAAATCCACAAAACCGCGAGCGAATTCTCCCTTACATTGGTGGCGAAGAAGTGAATGACTCTCCTACACATACGTTCCACCGATATGTAATCGATTTCGACAACCTTGAAGAAGCCGAAGCTGCCCGGTGGCCTGAACTCCTGGAAATCGTTAGAACGAAAGTGAAACCCTACCGGGACACCGTCAATCGTGAGGCTCACCGAAAACGCTGGTGGATTTACGGTGAGCGCCGCCCTGGCCTTCGCGCAGCACTTCAAGGCAAAGATTCCGTGCTCGTTTGTTCTCTCCACCAACAGTATTGGTTGTTGTCATTCCTTCCTGGGAAACTGATTTTCTCACACGGGATCGGTGTTTTCGTTCTTGAGCATTCCAGCGCGCTTGCAGTCCTGCAGTCCCGTACCCACGAATTGTGGGCACGGTTCTTTGGTTCCTCGTTGGAGGACCGACTTCGCTACACCCCCAGCGACTGCTTCGAGACCTTCCCATTCCCTGTCGGGTTCGAGACGGATGCCGCGTTAGAGGCGGTGGGGCAGGAATACTACGAATTCCGCGCGGCGCTGATGCAGGACCTCTGGCTTGGCCTCACCGAGATCTACAACCTCTTTCACGCGCCCGATGAGGAGGGGTTGGCGCGGTTGGAAACCCTCTATCGTAAGCGAGCGGCGAACAACGAATGGCGCACGGTGGAGAAAGTCCCCGAGGACCGCTCGCCGCTCACCATTTACCGCTCGCCCACCGCCGCCTTGGCCGGCGTGCGCCGCCTCCGCGAACTCCACGCCGCCATGGACGCCGCCGTGCTCACCGCCTACGGCTGGGAAGATCTGATTCCCAAGTGCACCTGCGAATTCCTCCTCGATTACGAGGACGAGGAAGTCGACGAAGAGGAGGGAAAAACCCGCAAGCGCAAGAAGCCCTGGCGCTACCGCTGGCCCGACGACGTCCGCGACGAAGTCCTCGCCCGCCTCCTCAAACTCAACGCCGAACGCGCCGAGGAGGAGCGGTTGCTTGGGGCTACGGCGATTCCACCCGGCGAGAAGAAGGGAAAGCGTGCGAGAAAGTCCAGCGCCGCTGCCCCGAGCCAAACGGAGCGCCTGCAAGACCCACAGAAGGACCTGTTCGCATGAACACTGCACATGGAGACGCGCCAACTGCAAATGAACTGCCGCCGTCTGAAAAGCGCCTATGTGCTCATTGCGTCGGCGAAGAATTCCTGAAGGCGCTGATCGCAAAGGAAGGTGAAGAAATCGATTGTTCATACTGTAAGGGGCAGTCGCGAACCATTTCGATCCTTGATCTTGCGGATCGAGTTGAAAGTGCCTTTGACACCTACTATGAGCGGACTCCAACAGAACCCGATGGATTGGAATCTTCGTTGCAGTCGGACCCAGAGAGTGAATATGAATGGCACCGTCGCGGGGACAACGTGCTTTTGGCGATATGTGAAGGAGCATCCATTAGTGAAGAGGTCGGGAAGGACGTGCTTTCTGTTCTCGAAAGCCGCCACTACGATCACGAGGCTGCAAATTTCGGGCAAGAGTGCCCGTTCGATAAAAAATCATGCTACGACCGTATCGAGCCTGAATATGGCGACGTAATCGAACGATGGACAAAATTTGAAAACAGCCTCAAGACGGAGGCACGCTATTTCTCCCGTTCTTGCCAGGAGACTCTCGACGATATCTTCGCCGGCCTCTCTGGGCTTGAGACAAGAAGTGGAACTCCCGTCGTTGTGAGCGCAGGCCCAAACGGCAACATTCAATCCATCTACCGCGCAAGGGTTTTTGCTGGGGATGACGTTAGACTATGCGAGGCCATCAAGTACCCATGGAAACACTTAGGACCTCCGCCCACGGTTGCCGCATCAGCTGGACGAATGAACGCACGTGGGATTTCAGTTTTTTATGGTGCTATGGATGAGTGTACTGCATTGGCCGAGATTCGTCCTCCAGTCGGCAGTAAGGTCGCTATAGCAAAATTCTCCATCGAACGTTCTTTGCGTTTGCTGGATGTTGAAGGTTTGAGATCTGTAGTTCTGCACGGTAGCATCTTCGATCCTGAGCATATCCGACGGATTGAAAGGGCCCGATTCCTGGATTTTCTAAGTCACAGCTTTTCTAAACCTGTGATGCCGAACGAGGAATCTCTTGAGTATGTCATGACCCAGGCGGTCGCTGACTATCTGGCTACGGAAGCAAAGCTCGATGGTGTTGTTTATCCAGCTGTTCAAGTAGGGGGCACTGTGAAGAACATTGTTTTATTTCATCACGCTTCCAGAGTCTCGGAATTTCAACTACCAGCAGGAACAGTTTTGGAAGCGTATTCGGAGCACCAGGACTCCGACGGCATCACTACTGAATACCAAGTTTTTGAAAGCGTACCGGTGCAAAAGCCAGATAGAAGGGCTTCTCAATCTGGGTTGGCCCATGCCGATTCTGATTTTGCCTGTTCCATGCCGACCGATAGCCGGCCACTGACCTTATCAATCGATTTGGGATGTATCAGTGTGCGCCATATTAGGGCTGTGCATTTTGAGTCAGACCCCCCGTACCCCGTGGCTCGTCACCGCTCCGAAAGGGACACAGCCGAGGACAGATATTCTCCTATCCCAAATCCTCGCAAGCACGACTAATGATCTCCCAGACTTCACCCAGCTATAATCGACGTTCGCAGTCAGTCGGGGCGCGCGCGATATCCAGGGACAGCGCAGGACTGCGACGAGGAAGCCAACCATGGCACACGGGGGCTGGCC
>CAUJJW010000051.1 GCA_963205105.1 Verrucomicrobiota bacterium
TGCTCGAACTCGAAAAAGGCTCCGGCCCCGTCCGCGATCCCGATCTCTATTACTGGGCCATCTTCGGCCAACCGTCCGCCGACGGCACCTGGGGCTGGCGCGTCGAGGGTCATCATTTCTCGGCCAATTTCACCATCGTCGAGGGCCGCCACATCTCCGCCACGCCCTCGTTCTTCGGCAGCAATCCCGCCGAAGTCCGACAGGGACCCCGCCAGGGTTTACGCGCCCTCGCCGCCGAACAGGATCTGGGTCTCGAACTGTTCCGGTCCCTCGACGAGAAACAGCGCGCCGTCGCGATCATCGCCGAGGAGGCGTACCCCGAGGTGCTCACCGGTGACAAACGCAAGGTCACCCCGCTCTCTCCGGAAGGACTGTCCGCGGCCAAGATGTCGTCCACCCAGCGCCAATCGCTGAAGCGGCTCATCGAGGAATACGTCCGGCGCGCCCGCCCCGAGGTTGCCGACGCCGACCTCGCCAAGATCGAGAAAGCCGGGTTCAAGAATATCCACTTCGCGTGGGCCGGACAGGATGCCCCTGGCAAAGGCACCTACTACCGGGTGCAGGGCCCTTCGTTCCTCCTGGAGTATGACTGCACCCAGAACAACGCGAATCACATCCACGCCGTCTGGCGGGATTTCGCCGGCGATTTCGGTGAAGACATCCTCGCCCGGCACTACCAGGAAACGCCCCACTGACGCCCCGGTGTGCTGAACACGCTCGCCGTCACCGCCGTCGCCGCCTATGTCCTGGGTTCCGTTCCCACCGGATATTTGGTCGGTCGTGCTCGTGGACTGGACCTGCGCCAAATGGGCAGCGGAAACATTGGTGCCACCAATGCGCTTCGCGTGCTCGGCCGCGGTCCAGGAAGCTTGGTGCTCCTCGTCGACGCACTGAAGGGCTTTCTCGCCTGCACCGTCCTCCCCTACCTGGTTCGACAGTTTCTTTCCTCCGGAGGTCCCACCCCCGAACCGGCCTCTCTGGTCCCGGTCGTCGGGGGAACCTGCGCCGTGCTCGGCCATAACTTCACGTTTTGGTTGCGCTTCAAGGGGGGCAAAGGCGTCGCCACCTCCGCCGGAGTCCTCGCCGGCCTGCTACCCGTCGCGTTCGTCATCGTGCTGGGCATCTTCCTCCTGGTGCTCGCTGCCTCGCGCTTCGTGTCGTTGGCCTCACTCACCGCCGCCGCCGTACTTCCCGTGGTGACCTGGGTTACCCAAAGAGATCCCCTTCTCCTGAGTTTCTCCCTCGTGCTCGCCGGGCTCGTGTTCTGGCGGCATCGAGCCAACATCCAACGCCTGCGCGCCGGCACGGAACCCCGCATCGGCACCAAAGCATCCCCCACGCCATGAAGGTTACTGTCCTCGGCGCCGGCGCTTGGGGCACCGCCCTCGCCCTCGTTCTTCACCAAAACGGACACCGCATCACCGTGTGGGGCCATGATCCGGTCCACCTTGAGACCATGCGTCGCACCCGCGCCAATGAGTCCTATCTCCCAGGCACCTCCATTCCCGAGGATTGGGATTTCGAACCGGCCGCCGACCGTGCCGTCGCCGGTTCCGACCTGGTCCTGATCGTCGTTCCTTCCCAGGCGTTTCGGACCGTCGCCCAATCCCTGGGACCGCTGAAAGTACCCATCGTCACCGCCACCAAAGGCATCGAGTTCGCCACCGGCCTCACCATGGGCGGTGTTCTCGAGTCCTGCTTTCCAGGCCTCCCCGTAGCGGCCCTTTCCGGACCCAGCCTCGCCCCCGAGGTCGCTCGTGGCGTTCCCACCGCCGTGGTCGCCGCCGCCCCCGACCCCGATACCGCCGCCAGCATTCAAGCCGCCTTCCATCGACCCCAGTTTCGCGTGTACCGAAGCACCGACCGGATCGGCGTCGAACTCGGAGGCGCGCTCAAGAACATCATCGCCATCGGTGCCGGGGTTTGTGACGGGCTCGGATTCGGCGACAACTCCAAGGCGGCTCTCGTGACCCGCGGCCAGGCCGAGGTCCGACGCCTCGGCGTCGCCTGTGGAGCCCGCCCCGAAACCTTCTCCGGCTTGAGCGGTCTCGGCGATCTCACCGTCACCTGCTTCTCCAAAATGAGCCGGAACCGCAGGCTCGGTGAGCGACTGGGCCAGGGCGAATCACTCGCTCAAGCTGTCGCTGCGTCATCCTCGGTCGCCGAAGGAGTGCCCACCACCCGCTCCGCGCTCCGCCTCGCCCAGGACCGCGGCATCGAAGTGCCCATCATCCACGAAATCCACGCGATGCTCTTCGAGGAGAAAGATGTCCGTCAGGGTGTCCGCGACCTGCTCGCCCGCGATCTGAAGGCCGAAGATTGATCGAAATCGATCCCGCATCCCGTTCCCGTTTTCCCCATGCGCTCCGTTTCCATCCGCGTTCCAGGAAGCACGTCCAACCTCGGACCGGGCTTCGATTCGCTCGGCATCGCCCTGCGCGTCTACAACCGCGTCGAGGTCACCCGCACGTCCGCCGCCGGCCCCCGGATCACTTCACCCATCGCCGATGGTGCCCGTGAACCCGCCACCCAACTCATCGCCGAGGCCGCCCGCGCCTTCTTTCGCCGGACACGCCAGCGGTCGTTTGGGTTCGATATCCATCTCTCCGGCGATGTCCCGATCGCCCGGGGATTGGGCTCATCGGTCACCGTACGTCTAGGCACCATTGCGGCGCTCAACGAATCCACCGGCGGAAAGCTCTCGCGCCTGGATTTGTTTCAAATCGTGTCGGATCTGGAAGGGCACCCGGATAACGCGGCTCCCGCCACCTTCGGGGGCTTCAGCGCCTCGGCGATGATTCAAGGAAAGGCCCGCTGCGTGCGGTTGGCGGTCAACCCTCGCTTCCGCTTCGTGACGCTGGTGCCCGACTTCGAAGTGCCCACTCCGGAGGCCCGCCGTCTGGTTCCCGCGACCTTCAGCAAGGCAGACGCTGTGCACAACCTGACCCACACGGCCGTCATCACCGCCGCATTTGCACAAGGGGATGCGGAATTCCTTCGGGGCGCTTTCGCCGACCGCATTCACCAGCCGTACCGACAGGCGCTCATACCTCAGTTGCCGAAGGTCATCCGCGCTGGGGAACGCGCCGGAGCGGTAGGCGGTTGGCTGAGCGGTTCGGGGTCCACGATCATCTGCCTCGCCCCCACCCCCGACGCAGCCCCGGCCATCGCCAAAGCCATGCTCAAGTGCATGCCAGGTGCCGAGGTGCTCACCCTCGCCGCCGACCCCACCGGCTTTAAGGTCCTGTAGGACCTATGGGACCTATGGGACCTATGGGACCTATTCCCCGATCCCACCCTTAACGCAGTTGCAAGGCGATCTGCTTGTCGATCTCGGCCGCCAGGTCGATGTCCGCGCCGCCGCCCTTGGTGCGCGCCTGGACCAGGACCTGGGTCAGGGCCGGCTCCAGTTCGGTGAGCTTCACGTACACGGTCCGGGTATCCACTTTACCCACCAACACCCGGTTCACGATGTCGTCGCTCACGATGGTGCCGTTGAACTGCAGAACCTTTCGGGCACCCGCCTGAACCTGCTCCACGCTGCGCTCGTATTGGCCGGCGATTTTGTCCTTCTTGAAGGGAACTCCCATCTTCGAGCGATTGTCCATGGTCTGGTAACACCCGGACGAGACGACCGCTAGACCGGCAAGGAGAGTCAGGACAACCGCGAAATTCTTCATGGCCCCGATGCAAACAAAAGGCCCACGGCGCATCAATCCCGAAACCGAACGTTGCGCGCACCGACTGGCCTGGAACCTGCTATTTCAACCCCACCGCGACCCGGGAGCCGCTCGGCGTCACGGTTTTGCCGCCGGAATCTTGTCTTTCAGTTTCTCGAACGGGTAACGGTCCGACTTGTTCTTTCCCACATACCGGAAGACTTCCTTCCCATCCGGACCCAGCAGAATCAGAGCCGGGAAATGCACCGACTGCCCATGGAAGGCATAGCCTCCCGGGACCCCATACTGTTTCGCCAAACGGGCCTCGGCATCGCGGTAAATGGGGAACTTTTCCAGCGTTTCCGCCGGCAACTTGGAAGCCCAGGCTCGAATCTCCTCCTCCGTGTCCGGCTTCAGGAACACTTGGGTCGTGTTCGGCAGCGAGGCCGCCTTGTTTTGGATTTCCTGCGTGTACCGCAGGCAAACCGGGCACTCGGTTTTCAGCAAAAAATGCAGCACCACCCAGCGTCCCCGCGCTTCGGATAAGGTGAACGCTCCCTTGCCGCCCACCGCAGGAACGGTGAAGTCCGTCGGGTTCGCCCCCCACACGCTCCCGACCATGGAAAAGCAACACAGCGCCAGGCAGCTCACCAAGGTCGCACGATGGGGTTTCGAGGCCGTTTTGATCGCAGAGGTGGTCATGACAAGCCGGCAAGTTAGTCACGCTTTCGCTCTCCCGCCACCAGGGATCTTGGTCAACCATTCCTGGGGCCCGACAGAAAGAAGCTTGGGTCCACGACCGCCTCCGATCGGCTGTCGTCGCGTTGACAACCAACCGGCCCGCCTGTCTTGCTCATTCGATGCATTGGGCAGGCATCGCTTCCATCATCGCAGGAATCTTCCTGGTCCTGCGCTGTGCCGCCGCACCCGCCTTGCCCTGGTCCACCTCATCTGGCTTCCGATCTCTGCCCGTAACCCCCGGACCCACCGGACAGCCCGGATTCACTCCGATGCCCCTGGCCAGCACCGGAGTGACGTTCACCAATCAACTCGAGGGCGATCTCTACCTCACCAACGCCGTGGCCCATAACGGCGCCGGCGTCGCCATCGGTGACATCGACGCCGATGGCTGGCCGGATCTCTATTTCTGCAATCTCCAGGGAGCCAACCAATTGTACCGAAACCTCGGCGGCTGGCGTTTCGAGGTGGTCCCCCTCGGCGATGCTGCCTGCGGTGACCAGTTGTCCACTGGCGCCACTTTCGCCGACGTCGATGGCGACGCCGATCTCGACCTTCTGGTGAATGGGATCGCCGCCGGCACCCGCCTGTTTCTCAACGACGGCTCCGGCCGCTGGACGGAATCCAAAGACTCCGGACTGTCCCGGACCGCATCGTCCACGTCCCTCGCCCTGGCCGACATCGATGGGGATGGCGACCTGGACCTGTATTGCACCCACTTCATCGACGCCATGCTCCTGGCGGATCCCACCACGCGCTTTGCCATCGCCCGCCGGGGTGACCAGTGGGAGGTCTCCAAGGTCAACGGAGAATCGACTCGTGCCCCGCGGTGGAAAGGGCGCTTCGAAGCCTTGCCCGGCGGAAAAGTGCGGGAATTGCCGGAAGTCCACGGGCTTTACCGCAACGATGGCCAGGGGAAGTTCACTCCCATCGAATTCGAACCGGGCACTTACCTGGACGAGAAAGGCTCTCCCATTCCCCCGTTCCGGGATTGGGGTCTCGCCGCCATGTTTCGCGATCTCAATCGGGACGGGCACCCGGATCTTTACGTCTGCAACGACAACACCTCGCCGGACCGTATCTGGATCAACACGGGCAAAGGCACCTTCCGGTTGATGGACCCGGCCGCCTTCCGACACACCAGCCGTTCGTCCATGGGCATGGATGTCGGCGACCTCGACCGCGACGGGTACGACGATGTTGTGGTCGCGGACATGCTCGCGCGGGAGCATGGCAGGCGCATGACCCAGTTGGTGCGGGATCGGCCCACGCTCGCCGAGAGCGAACAGATCGACAGCCGACCCCAATACAATCGGAACACACTCTTCTTCGGCCGTCCCGACGGCTCCTTCGTCGAAGCGGCCTTCCTGGCCGGGGTCGCCGCCACCGACTGGACCTGGAGCCCCATTCTGCTCGACGTCGATCTGGATGGATTCGAGGACCTTCTGATCACCAACGGTTTTGAATTCGATGTGATGGATCAGGACGGCGACGACGCCATCAAGGATCCCCGCCGACGCCTGACCGAAGCCCAACTCAAGCGACACATGGGCATGCGCCCTCGCTTCCGCACGCCCAACGCGGCGTTTCGCAACCGGGGGGACGGATCCTTCGAAGCGGTCAGTCGCGCCTGGGGATTCGATCGTGTGGGCGTTTCCTTTGGCATGGCTCTGGGGGACCTCGACAACGACGGCGACCTCGATGTCGTGGTCAACAACCTGAACGAAGCCGCCGGTCTCTATCGCAACAACAGTTCTGCCCCGAGGCTGGCCGTGCTCCTCAAGGGCACCGCTCCCAACACCCAGGGTATCGGCGCCCGCGTGGAACTCACGGGTGGCACCATCACCCAGGCCCAGGAGATGATCTGTGGCGGCCGTTACCTTTCCGGCGATCAAGCCATGCGGGGGTTCGCCATGCTGCCCGGCGCCGCGGCGTCGACACGCCTTGAGGTTCGCTGGCCCAACGGCTCACGCAGTGTCGTGACACAAGTCAGCCCCAACCAAGTCATCGAACTCTCACAAGCTTCCGCGCAGCCCGCCGCACACAGCAAACCATCTCCCCCTCCCATCCCCCTCTTCACCGATGCCAGCGCGCTCATCCAACATTCCCATGTGGAACAGCCTTTCGACGACTGGGCCCGTCAACCCATGCTTCCCCGGCGCCTGAGCCGGCTCGGCCCCGGTGTGGCCTGGTATGACGGCGATGGCGACGGCTGGGACGACTTGTATATCACGGCGGCGCGGGGCGGAACGTTGGCCGCCTTCTCCAACCAGCAAGGACGGAGCTTTCAGAAAAGCACCCAAACTTCTGTCGCCCGCGGCGATCAGACCAGCGTGGTGGGCTGGCCGAATGGCCTGGGCCAACGCCGACTGCTGGTGGCCACCTCCAACCTCGAATTCACCCCCGACGCTGAAGCTGAAATCAACGTCCACCCCCTGCCATCCTTCGGCGCGCCCCAAAACCTCAACATGGGTTGGGCCAGCCCCGGACCACTCACCACTGCCGATATCGACGGAGACGGGGACCTCGACCTCTTCGTCGGGGGCCGCTTCCGACCCGGTCGCTACCCTGAGCCCGTCGCTTCCTCGATCTGGACCAATGAAAAAGGAACGCTCGTCGCTTCCACGTCCTGGAGTAGCGCGTTCACCAACGTGGGAAGGGTCTGCGGGGCCACCTTCGCCGATATCGACGACGACGGAACCCCGGATCTGTCGCTGGCGACGGAGTGGGGGCCGGTGCGGTTGTTCCTGAATCAGGGCGGACGCTTCATCGATGCGACCGAGGCATGGGGGCTCGCTGGTCTGAACGGGTGGTGGAGCGGTATCAGCGCAGGTGATTTCAACGGGGACGGCCGGATTGATCTGGCGTGCGGCAACTGGGGTCTGAACTCGCCTTACGCCCTGCTTCAATCCGCCTCCATCCGTCTGTATTACGGCGACTGGAATGCCGATGGCGCCCTCCGCATGATCGAAACCTGGAAGTCCGGAACGGACTGGTTTGCTGTACAAGATCGCCAATGGCTGGCGCGGGGCTTTCCGGAAGTCAGTATCCGCTTCCCGACCCACCAGGCCTTCGCTGCGGCCCCGATCCAGGAGTTGCTTGGCTCCTCCTTCTCCGCCTCCAGCTTCCTCGAGGTCAACCACCTTGCTTCCACCGTCTTCCTCAATCAGGGCCGCCGATTCAAGGTGGTGCCGCTTCCGCGCGAAGCGCAACTGGCGCCAGCGTTCGCCATGAATGTCGCTGACTTCAACGGCGACGGCATCGAGGACCTCGTCATGAGCCAGAATTTTTTCGGATCCACCTCCGACATTTCACGCGATGACAGCGGACACGGTCTGCTGCTTCAAGGAACCGGCTCCGGGTCCTTCCGGCCACTCGATGCCCAAGCGACCGGCATCCGTGTTCTGGGCGAACAGCGCGGCGCGGCCATGGCAGACTTCAATCAGGACGGCCGCGTCGATCTCGCCATTTCCCAAAACAATGGACCAACCCGGCTGTTCGCGAATCAAACCGCGCAACCCGGCCTCCGCATGGTCCTTCGCGGACCTGTTGGCAATCCTGATGCCGTGGGCGCCAAGGTTCGTGTCCTGTATCGAGGCGGGAGCAAGGGTCCTGTTCGCGTCATCCAGGCAGGCGCAGGTTTTGGATCCCAGGACGCCGCCGCCCCGGTGCTTGGCCTGCTGGAAAATCCCGAGGCGCTGTGGATACGCTGGCCAGGCGGCAAGGAACAGACGGTTCCTGTCCAACGCCCAACCGGGACGATCTCAATCGCCTTCGAACACTAACCATGCCCACTGCCCGAACGCGGCTCGTCACCGGATCCATCATCTGGCTCCTCGGGTTGGCGACCCTCACCGGCCTGACCGGATGCGACCAGCCGCCCGCCCCGGCCCCCACGGGTGGATCCACGCCCACCGCGACGCCCCCCACTGCGCCGCCGCCGCCGCCCACCACCGCTCCAAAGCCGCCGCCCGTGGTCTTGGTTCCCATCACCAATATGGTGCCCGTCAAGGCAGGCACCTTTCAGCGCATCAAGTTCCCTGTCACTCTCTCCAGGGATTTCTGGATCGGGAAATACGAAGTCACTCAGGCGGAATTCACCGAGGTTCTCGGCCGCAATCCCAGTCACTTCACTGGTGACCTGTCCCGCCCCGTCGAGAAGGTGACCTTCCTGGATGCGAGCAATTATTGCGCCGCAGTGACCGTGCGGGAGCGGAAGGCCGGCCGGTTGCCCGACGGTTACCTCTACCGCCTGCCTTACGAGGCCGAATGGGAGTACGCCTGCCGCGCCGGAGGCACCAACCTCTTCGGATTTGGCGACGATGCCAGCGTCGCTGCCGACTATGCCTGGAGCGCCGAAAACAGCGATGCCTCCACCCATCCGGTGGGCCAGAAACGTCCCAATGCCTGGGGGCTCCATGACATGCACGGGAATGTGTGGGAGTGGTGCCACGACTGGTTTGAACCCTACCCACCCGGGCCGCTGCGGGATCCCACCGGACCCGCCTCTAGCAAATTCAAGGTGTTTAAGGGCGGCGGTTGGAATCAGGACATCGAGTACGCCCGCTCCGCCAACCGCTTCATGATGGCGCCGTCCAATGGCATCCATTTCGTCGGCTTCCGCATCGTTCTGGCCCAGGCACCACCTCCCGCAAACCCCGCCACTCCATGAACCCGGTTTCCACCACAGAGAGACTGAGGCACAGAGAAATGCGACATACCGCTTTCAACTCTGTGCCCCCGTGCCTCGGTGGCAACCTTCTCCTCGGTTCATAGTCCGTCTGCAGGTCGATTATGAACAGGGAGCTTCCCATGAATCGGCCGTCCGTAGCGGCGGGCGTCCCGCCTGCCGTAGAGGGGGGCGTCTCGCCCCCCGGAATCCCCGGTTCAAGGGCCGTGAGCATGCCGTTTTCGAACTGGCGGCTTCCCATGAAATTTCCCATGGAAGCCATAGCAAGGCTTGAAAGCGGCTCCCTCTCCCGGGGGGAGAGGGTGTCGCGTCCCACCCTCGGCGACCTGCCTGCACCCCGTCCTTACGTGCCGTCGCGAATCGCACCAGCCAACGCCCGGCTAGGCCCTCCGACACCCGCGGCGCATCGTCTCCTTCTCCCTCCGGGAGAAGGCCGGGATGAGGGCCGCTCGCTCCACCCCTCGCGCCCCGGTTCATGGTCCCCCTACGTGTCCATTTTTTAGAAAACGGTCCTACCCATGAACCCGAATGATCGCTTGCCCCCCCCGGTCGTAGCCCCCCTGGTTCCGCCTGTCACCCTGGTCACCCAATCGACCTGTCGCACAGCGGCACCCGCCCGACGGGCCATCCACGTCCTCGTCGCCATGATCGCCGCCTTCTCCTGGGCGACGCCCGCCCACGCCGCGGACAGCGCCCCACCTCGATCCGTTCTCAACCCTTTCGGACAAACCGAGACCACTCTGCAAGCACTGGAACAGAATCGAAAACGTCAGATCGAGGGCGCCACGAACTGGACCACCTTCCATAATTTCACCTTCACCGACCGCCGCGAGGCGAGCGGCATTCGCTTCCAGCAACGGCCCGTCGCCGACGGCGCCAAGACCTATAAGGCCGTGCATTACGATCATGGCACCGGCCTTGCGGTGGCCGACGTCGATGCCGACGGACGACACGATCTCTATTTCGTCAATCAGATCGGCAGCAATCAACTCTGGCGCAACCTCGGCGGCGGCCGATTCGAGGACATCACCGCATCCGCGGGCGTCGGCCTGACCAACAAAGTCGGGGTCGGAGCGTCGTTCGCCGACATCGACAACGACGGGTTGCCGGACCTTTTCGTCACCACGGTGCGGATGGGCAACGTCCTGTTCAGGAACCTCGGCGGCGGACGTTTCGAAGACATCACCGTTGCGTCGGGGTTGGCCACGCCCAAACCCGCGCACTCGTCGGGCTCGGTGTTCTTCGATTTCGACCGCGACGGGCGTCTCGATCTGTTCGTCTGCAATGTGGGCGTCTACACCCGCAACGAAAAGGGCCGCGACGGCTCCTATCTGGGCCGTTCCGATGCCTTTCAAGGATGGCAGTTCCCGGCCCGCGATGAGGCCAGTGTTCTCTACCGGAACCTGGGCGGTGGAAAGTTTCAGGACGTCTCCAAGGACCTCGGCTTGGTCCATCGCGGGTGGAGCGGCGATGCCACCGCCTGCGATGTGAACGAGGACGGCTTCCCGGACCTCTACGTGCTCAGCATGTCCGGCGAGGATCGCTACTACGAAAACGACGGCGGCAAACGCTTCGTCGAGAAGACCGCGACGCACTTCCCCAAAACCCCCTGGGGTGCCATGGGGGTGAAATTCTTTGATGTGAACCTCGATGGTCGCATGGACTTGTACGTGACCGACATGCACTCCGACATGACCGGCGCCCAGATCCGGGCTGGCGATCAGGACTTCAGCCAGGCGTTCGACAAACAGAAGAGCGATCCCTGGTGCTCCGCGGAATGGAGTCCGGCCCAACAACAACGCGCCGCGCAGTGCATCCGGGGCAACGCGTTCTACCTCAACCAGGGCCAGGGCGCGTTCCTGGAGGTGTCCGGAAAAATGGGTGCCGAGACGTACTGGCCCTGGGGCATCAGTGTGGCTGACTTCAACGCCGACGGTTTCGAGGACGTGTTCGTGACGGCCGGCATGGGCTATCCCCTCCGCTACGCCGCCAATTCCCTGCTCCTGAACGATGGTGGACAGCACTTTCTCGACGCAGAATTTGTCGTGGGCCTGGAACCACGACCCAACCAGGGCATCGAAAAGGAATTCTTCACCCTGGAATGCTCCGGCGAGGATGCCCGGCACCCGCTTTGCCGAGAAAGAACCGGTTCCTGGAGCGTCATCGGCACCACCAGTTCCAGGTCATCCGTGGCGATGGACCTGGACGGTGACGGCGACCTGGACCTGATCACCAATGAATGGAGTGACTCGCCCCGAGTGCTGACCAGCAATCGCTCGGAGCAAGCCGCGCTCCACTACGTGGAGGTCCACTTGGTCGGGAACACTTCGAACCGCGATGCCTTGGGGGCGACGGTGAAAGTGCGCTGCGGCCCCACAACCTACACGCGGTATCATGATGGCAAATCAGGATACCTCTCCCAGAGCGCTCTCCCCCTGTATTTCGGCCTCGGCGGCGCCACGGCCATCGACCAGATCGAGATCGCCTGGCCGTCCGGCCGCAAACAAGTCCTGTCGCAAGGCATCCCCGTGAATACCCGCTTCCGCATCGTCGAATCCCCGTGATTCAACCTCAGCGCGGTTCCGCCGGGAGCTCGTGAACCTGCTTCACCGGCCGATACCCGGCCGTCCGATACTCCGGTGCTTCAGGAACGAAGTCCGAGTTGAACCGCGGCGAAGGCGACGCGATTTGGTTGCTCGTGGGTGACACCACCTTCCGCACGTCATGCACCGTCCCGTTCAACAGACAGCCAGTCACTTCCGCTCCCCCATTCACCGCGAGTTCGTAACGAGCAAAGCCCTTCAGCCCTCCCTCCAGCGTGTTGTCGACGAAGATCGAGTCCACATAACGGCTCTCGCTGCCCATGTCGTCGACACCATTCCGATTGCCCGTGAAGGTGCAGCGTTCCACCACCACCCGAGACTTCCAAAAGACAGTCAGCACGCCGTTATTCACGAAGGGCCGTTCGCCTGAGTTCTTGGCCACCTCGTCTTCACCCGTGTTCGACACGTTGCCGACGAAGAGACAGTTGATGAGATGGGCCGCGCTTCCCGCCAGGAGATCCACCGCCGCCCCCGTTCCTTGAGCCCGGTTCTGTCGGAACACACAGTTCTCCAGTCGAACCATGTCGCGGGAATAGCCTTGGTGCTGAATGGAAACGCCTGCACCACAAGGTTTTGTGAAGTTATCGACGATTTCCAAATCGCGAAGACTGGGATACGATCGGCCAAACACCTTCACCGCCCCTCCGTCGGAGTAGAAAAAGTAGTTTCGGGGGATCGTTTTGTTCGGCTCCATCGTCGCCGTCCCTTCCCGGGTCACAAAACCATTGGCACCGGTCAGTCGGAATCCCCTGAGCACCGTATTCGAGGAGATGCCGTCGCCGAAATACACCACGTGGTTGACCACCGCCGGATAGCCTCGCTCCGCCGGACTGGTCAGCACCGGGTTCGCCGCGTGCAGCGTCACCGAACCCACTGCCTGAAGCCGGATGCCGTCGTGCGCTTTGTTGAGGAACACCAACGCCTGACGTTTGGACTCGGGCCGGTACTCGCCCGCATGCACCCACACGTTCTTGTGATTCGGGTCGGCGGCGGCCCGATCCAGCGCCTCCTGGATGCGATCCCCTGGGTGAACATGGTAGCCGTCGGCTTCAAGCGTCACCTCAGCCCACAACCGAGGAACGGCCACGGCCATAAACAACAGTGCATGATGAACCCGAAGACGCTTCATTCCGACCACCTTTTCCTCCCCAACCGTTGTCGACCACAAGGCAATTTCCGTTGATGCCAAGCGCTTTCGTCAGAAACTTTGAAAATCACTTGGCACACAATCGCCATTCACGTGAAGATCCCGCTCGCGGAATCCCTAACAACCACCACAGAAAGCTTGATTCAAAAAAACCTCGTGAGCACGAAACGTACTCCCATAAGGGCGTTGACAGCGTTCGCCCTTGGCCTGTGCGGGCTGAGCGCAACGGCCAACGACATCGAGCCCGGCAAGGAATTCTACAGCGTCGTCCATGCCCCGAAAGCCGTGGTCCTCGACGGCGAACTCGGTGAATGGTCCGGCGTTCCGATCCTCGCCGACCCCAAATTCGCCGTACCGAAAGGCTCCGGATCCAGCGCCTCCCCGAACTACGTCCTCTTCGAAGAGTACGCCGGCGGCACCTGGAGCGGTCCCGATGACCAAACCTCCGCGGTCCAAATCGTTTACGATACGGACAACGTCTATTTCGGGTTCGTCGTCACCGACGACTACCACGAGAACGCCGCCAACAGCGCGTGGAATGGCGATTCCATCCAGTTGATGATCGCCAGCGCCGACCGTACCACCCAGGTCGCCCTCTACAACTACGCCCTCGGCGGCGTCGAAGGCGGCATCGGCGAGATTATCGTCAACCACGAAGCCGGTCCGGCTGCCACCGAAGAATGCGCCTGCCCGACGGAAGCCGTGGTCAAGCGCGATCCTGTCACCAAGAAGACCACCTACGAAATCAAGCTCCCCAAGGCCGCCCTCGGCCTGACCTCGCTCAAGGGTGGACCCCAGTTCGGTCTGGGCATGGCGATCAACGACGGTGACGAAGCCACACCCGGACAGCGGGGATGGGGCGGTTTGGGCGCCCACGCCCTCGTGTTCGGCAAGTCGCCGAGCGAGACCGCGTTGATCACCCTGAACAAGGGCAACGACATCGAGCCGACCAAGGAATACTACACCGCGCTCAAGACCACCCAGACGATCACCTTGAACGGTAATCTCTCCGAGTGGTCCGGCGCCCCGGTCCTTGCCGATCCGAAATTCGCCATTCCGAAAGGCTCGGGCACCAACGAATCCCCGAACTACGTGCTCTTCGAAGAATACGCCGGCGGCACCTGGAGCGGTCCCGATGACCAAACCTCCGCGGTTCAGGTCGTTTACGATGCGGACAACGTTTACTTCGGTTTCGTCGTCACCGACGACTACCACGAAAACGCCGCCAACAGCGCGTGGAATGGCGACTCGATCCAATTGATGATTGCCAGCGCGGACCGCACTTCCCAGGTCGCCCTCTACAACTACGCCCTCGGCGGCGTCGAAGGCGCCATCGGCGAAATCATCGTGAATCATGAGGCTGGTCCGGGCGGAGCCGAAGAATGCGCGTGCCCGACCGAAGCCGTGGTGGTTCGTGATGGCACCGCCAAGAAGACCTATTACGAAATCAAGCTTCCCGCTGCTTCGCTCGGCCTGACCCCGCCGCTCACCGTCGGAACCAAATTCGGCCTCGGTATGGCCATCAACGACGGCGACGAAGCCACCCCCGGACAACGCGGTTGGGGCGGTTTGGGCGCCCACGCCCTCGTGTTCGGCAAGTCGCCGTCCGAAACCGCCGAAGTCACCCTCGGAACGACCGTCACCGGCTCAGACCGACTGTTCCTCTCGGCCGTGAACCAAAGCCCCACGGCTTTCACCTTCCGCGCCACCGACAAGGGTGCCTCGATCGTCAACGCCGCCAGCGCCCGCCTCACCATCGATGGCGTGAACGCAACGCTGACCTCCAGGAAGACCGGTGATGCCACCGACTTCTCCCACACGCCTGCGTCCGCGTGGCTGCCCGGTTCGACCCACACGTTCAGCCTCTCGGTGAGCGACACACTCGGCAACACCGTTACCGACGCTGGCTCGTTCCGCATCGCGGTCATCAAGATCGGCATCAACTTCGGCGTCGAACAACCCGATCCGTCTCTCCCGAGTTCCCTGCTTGCGGAAGACGTGGCCGGCGTTCCTGCCGTCGCCCAGGCGAACTGGAACAACTTCGCCGATCCGACCCCGCTGAGCGGCGCTCCGTCCCTCCTTCGCACCGATACCGGCGCCAACACCTCCGCGACGGTGTTCTGGGAATCCGCCAACACCTGGGCATCGACGGGCCTCGGAGAGGACAACAACACCTTCACCGGCGCAAACCTCACGCTCATGACGGGCTACCTCGACACGGGCGATGCGACCACGACCACCGTCACCCTCGAGAACATTCCTGACGCCCTGTACGCCGGCAACGGGTACGACGTCTATGTGTACGCCCTCGGTGGCGTTCCCGGCCGCGGCGGTGGGTATCGGATCACCAGTGCCACCGGCACGGTCCTGAAGCCCTACGTGCTGGCGAAGTCCGGCACCAACCCTTCGTCCTTCACGGCCGTCCCCCAAAACCTGGGTGCAGGCGTGCATGGCGAAGGCACCTACATCGTGTTCACCGGTCTGACCGCTCCCGCGATCAAGATCGAAGCCACCACGGTTGCCCCTCAGGGAACCAGCGGCACGCCCCGCGCCCCGATCAACGCTATCCAGTTGGTCCCGTCGGCGCCTCCGGCCAAACCGACTCTGGCCGTGAAGAAGACCGCCACCGGCATTGAGGTGACCTACCAGGGCACCCTCCAGTCCGCGGCAGCGGTCAACGGTCCCTACACCGACGTGGGCGGCGCTACCAGCCCCTACACCTCGGCCACCACCGGAGCCCCGAAGTTCTTCCGGGCACGGAACTAAGCTTAGGCATTCATCGTTCCAGACGATTCGAAGAGACCGGGGTTCGCCCCGGTCTCTTTTTTTTCGATACTCGCCCACGCCAACCGCGGTCCCTCAGAATCGTACCGGGATGCCGCCCGCGCCATTGCCCCCAGCACCATCCGCCCCCCGGCCGAAGCCCAACCTCGGTGTGGTGGTCTTCGCCCATGTGCCTCCCCCGCACCATGGCCAAAGTTACGCCGTGCAGTTGCTCCTGGAACGTCTCCGCGAACCCGCCCCGGACTCCGCTCTTCCGATAGAAGTGTTTCACGTGGACGCCCGGCTTTCCGATGACATCGAGGCCATCGGGCGTTTTCAACCGCGCAAAATCCTTCGCCTCCTCCGCTATTGCCTCCAGGCCATCCGTCTTCGGCTCCGCCACAGAGCACGGGTTCTTTACTACATTCCAGCAGCCCCCATGCGGTCCGCGGTCTATCGCGATTGGATCGTCATGGCGCTTTGCCGACCCTTCTTCCCCCGCATCGTCTTCCATTGGGAGGCCGCAGGCCTCGGCGAATGGCTGTTGTCCTCAGCCAAGCCTTGGGAACGCGCCCTCACCCATGTCCTGTTGGACCGCCATACACTCAGTGTGGTGCTCGCCAATCACGGTGCGTCGGACGCGAAAGCGCTCCGAGCCCGGAGCGTGGTCGTCGTTCCCAACGGCATTCCCGACCCATGCCCCGATTATGATTCCCGGCTCGCTCCTCGCCGCGCCGCCCGCCGGAACCTGCTCCGAGAGGCCGGGAGTGCTTCCGGTCCCCTGCGGTTCCGCGTGCTGTATCTGAGCCTCTGCATCCCGGAAAAAGGCCTCTTCGATGCCATCGAGGCTGTCGCCGTGGCCAATGATCGGCTAGCCCGCGCCGGCAGCTCGCTGCGCATGGAACTCAACGTCGCCGGAAAGTTCTGGAAGTCCGAAGACCAGGAACGATTTGAACGCCGGTGTCGCGAACCGGATTTGCGGATTCCAAGGTCCGGTGGTTCGGGTTTGGACGATTCGGATCCTGCGGTGATCTACCGCGGGTTCGTGGCCAAGCAGGAGAAGGTGGAGTTGTTCGAGGCCTCGGACGCGTTCGTCTTTCCCAGTTACTATTCCGCCGAATCCTTTGGCCTCGCACTCGCCGAGGCGATGGCCTTCGGTTTGCCCTGCATCGCCACCCGCTGGCGCCATATTCCCGAGATGTTCCCTGGCGCCTACCCATTCCTGGTCGAGCCGAAGTCACCTCAGGCCATCGCCGAAGCCTTGCTTCAGCTCGCTTCGGGCCCAGACGTCATCGGGCTCCGCGATCACTACTTGCGGCACTTCACCGACCGGGTTTATGCCGAAGGTCTGCGGGCGGCGTTCGTTCAGGCGGCAGGGTCCTGATCCGCGCGCACCAGGTTCTCGGCGGCCTGGAGTGTTGGAACCAGGCGCTTCCCGATCCTGGATATCACTCGTACCGAAGCGCTTCAATCGGGTCCAGGTTGGCAGCCTTAAGCGCCGGGAAGAATCCGAACACCACACCGATGATCGCGCTGACGGTGAACGCGAGAATCACCGAGGATTGTGAAATGAGCGTCGGAAAACCGGCAAACTTCGTCAGCAGCGGTGCCAGCCAATAACCGCAGGCAATGCCGAGAAGACCACCGACAGCGCTCAGAAGAACTGCTTCCAGCAGGAACTGCCGCAGTACGTCCCGCGCCCTGGCGCCCACGGCGAGCCGAATGCCAATCTCCCGGGTTCGCTCGGTCACGCTCACGAGCATGATGTTCATGATGCCGATGCCGCCAACCACCAGGGAAATGCCTGCAAACGCACTGATGAGAATGGTCATCACCCGGTTGCTCGCGGTCGCAAACTCACTCATTTCCTGCTGGGTGCGGATCGAAAAGTCCTCCTCCTTCCCGTCGGTGATCTGATGCATCTGTCGAAGCACCGACGCGATTTCGTTGGTCGCGTCGGGAAGCACCTCCGGGCTGGCCACCTGCAGACTGAAGGAGCGGAACTTGGTGTCCCCGGAAAGTCGCTTCATGGCGCTGGTGTACGGCATGAGAATGACGTCGTCCTGATCCGACCCGAATGCATTCGCGCCTTTGGAAGCCAGCCAGCCCAGGATAGTGAAGGGCACATTCTTCATCCGAATGACCTCACCCACCGGGTTGACACCTTCTCCAAAGAGTGTGGCGGCGGTCGTCTTGCCAATCAGGCAGACCTTGTTCGCCGTCTGAACGTCCAGCTGGGTGAAGTTTTCGCCCGCTTGGAACTTGAAGGCGCGGATGTCGATGTAATCGGCGCTGACCCCGGTGACGCTGACCGAGGTGTTTTGGTTTCCAGCAGCGACCTGGACCGTGGTGCGCACCTCCGGACTCACACCCGTCACGCCGGGAACATCGCGCCGGAGGCTTTCATAATCGCGCTCGGTCAGTGTGCCGGACATCCCGAAACCGCCACGCACCCCGCCCCGGGACATGTTGCCTGAGAAGATGATCACCAAGTTGTTGCCCATGCTGGCGATCTGCTTCTCCACCTCCGCACGAGCCCCCGCCCCCATGCTGACTCCAACGATCACCGCCGAGATCCCCACGATGATACCCAGCATGGTCAGGAATGACCGAAGGATGTTTCGGCGGATGGCCCGCAGTGCGGTCCGTATAATGGCGAGCATATCTCAGGGGATCCTAAGCAAGGTGAACCGCTTTTTGCTCGGCATCGAGCCGGGCCAACGCATCGGCGGAAAAGGATCGGTCCACAACCTGGTCGTCGCTGCGCACGAGCCCGTCGCGCATCACCACCTTGCGCTTGGAAAAACTGGCGATGTCCAACTCGTGAGTCACCATCACCACCGTGATGCCCTGGTCGTTCAACGACTGAAAAACACCCATCACTTCCACGCTCGTACGGCTGTCGAGGTTGCCGGTCGGTTCGTCTGCCAGCAAAACCCGCGGCTGATTGACCAGCGCGCGCGCGATCGCCACCCGCTGCTGCTGGCCGCCGGAGAGCTGGTTCGGTTTGTGATCAGCCCGCTGGGCCAACCCCACCATCTCCAACGCCTTCATCGCCCGCGCCCTCTGTTCGCCCGCGGAGATCGGCGGCCGGGAATACAGCATCGGCAGTTCAACGTTCTCCAACGCCGACGTCCGGGACAGCAGGTTGAAGCCTTGAAACACAAAGCCCAGCTTCCGGTTCCGCAGATCCGCCAATTCGTCGCGGTTCAGCTTCCCGATATCGACGCCATCCAGCAGGTACAGACCTTCCGTCGGCCGATCCAGGCAACCGATCGTGTTCATCATGGTCGATTTGCCCGAGCCGCTGGCCCCCATGATCGCCACGAATTCTCCGGGAAAGATGTTCAGGGAGACACCTCTTACGGCCTGAACTTCCAGGGAACCGTTCCGGTACGTGCGCCGGAAGTTCTCCAGTTTGATGATCGGGTCCATGTCCGAGGAGGATGACGGCTTACCGACCCCGCGGACGCCCTCCGCCAAACGGACGGCCCAACGGGTTGGGCACCGCCGATGCCGTGGCAGCCGCCGCCACCACCGTACCCGTCGCCACCACATCGCCTTCTTTCAAACCTTCAAGAACCTCGGTGTGCGTGGCGTCACTGATGCCAATCTTGATCGTCACCGGCTTCAACATCGTCCGACCGCCGCCTTCACCCTGCTCCTTCTCCACCAGGTGAACCGTGACGCTGCGAGGGCCGGTCGCCTCAGGCCGACGACGTTCGCCGCCACCAGGTCCACCGGCACCGCCACCACCACCAAAGCCGCCTCCACCTCCCCCACCTCCGCCGCCACCTTGAGCGAATCGGGCCCGCATCTCGGCGGTGATCCGGTCATACTTCTCCTTTTGTTCCGGCGTCAATGAAGCCGCGTAAGCTGCCCGTTCCTCATCCGAAGGCCGCCGTCGTTCGCCCCCCGAAGTCCAGGGCATGACCGGCAGCCCGGCAAAGGGACCACTTTCAATGAGTTCCACCTTGGTCGTCGTGGACGAACCGCCGGCGGGAGCATTGGTGTCTCCCAGAATCATGGCATTGGCCGGAGGGCGAAACCGAAGCGCCGCATTGGGGATCCGCGGCACGCCTTTGCGCTCGGCAGTGATAATTCGAGCGTTGGCCGTCATACCCGGCCTGAGTTTGAGGTCGCGGTTGTCCACCCCCACCACCGTAGTGTAGGTGATCACCCCTTGGTTCGTGGTCGGGGCATACCGCACTTGAATGATCTGCCCGTTGAATTGCCGGCCCGGGAAGGCATCCACCGTAAACTGCACGTCCTGGCCGTCTTCCACCCCTCCGACGTCCGCTTCGGAGACCGCCGCCTCAATACGCATCTTGGCGAGGTCATTGGCGATCTGAAACAGGGTTGGCGTGTTCATCGTC
The DNA here is from genome assembly GCA_963205105.1 of Verrucomicrobiota bacterium. Classification (GTDB taxonomy): domain Bacteria; phylum Verrucomicrobiota; class Verrucomicrobiia; order Limisphaerales; family CAIMTB01; genus CAIMTB01. The sequence goes on from CAUJJW010000051.1 coordinate 19,977, forward strand.
GCCGCCACCGTCTGGCCAATCTCCACCTTCCGTGAAATCACCACCCCATCCATCGGTGCGGCGATGGTGGTTCGTTCCAGGTCGACCCGCGCCCTTTCCACGTTCGCTTCCCGAGTCTTCACCGTCGCCTTGGCCTGACTCAAATTCACCCGGCGGGTGTCGAAATCGGACTTGGAGATCAAGTTGGCCGCCAGAAGCTCCTTCGCCCGGTCGTACTCCAATACGGCCAACTCCTCCGTCGCCTGCGCGTTCACCAACTGGGCTTCGGCTTCGCCCAGCGCTCGTTGGTAGGAGGCCGGATCAATCTGGGCCACAATCTCCCCGGCTTTCACCCGGGAGTTAAAGTCCACCTTGATGTCGGTGATCATCCCCGAAATCTGGCTCCCCACCTCCACCATCCGGATCGGCGTCAGGGAGCCGTTCGCCGTCACCGATTGCACGATATCCCCACGCGAGATCGCGGCGGTTTGAAACTCGACCGGAGCCTTCTCAGGCTTTTTCCAGTAAGAATACCCGGCATATCCCGCTCCACCTGCGAGCAACAAGATGACCAGCCATTTGATCATAGAAAAATTGGATCACCCACCGAGTGCCAGCACCCTATCGCTCTCACTTTCTGATCTCTCACGCCTAGGAACCGGCACTCTCTGACCCCGCTCAAGACTGATGTTCAGCCCCGGCGGTTACACTTAGGTTCGCCAACGATAGGGTCTTGCCGCGCACTGAGTGACTTCCCCGAAGTGTGTGGTTGGGAGGGATCCCTGGCAATCCGCGATCCGCGCGACGCCGCCGCTCCCAAGCCAGCCAAGCCCCCAATGTCACGGAACTCGCCCCCGAACCCGGTCACCGCTAGATTCCCGCTCCCTTGAGCGACATGTCCTCCAGCGCCCTTGTTTCCGCGGTTCGAGGCCAACCCGATTACCAGAATCCGGCCGCTGTCCTCCAAGGCGTCCGCGACGCACTGGCGCGCCTGCACCTGCCGCCCGACTTCATCCGCCCCGGCGACCGGGTGGTGCTCAAGCCCAACTGGGTCAAGGAACACGACGAACGCCGCCCCGGCCCCGATGCCTGGGAGCACGTGGTCACCCACCCCGCCGTCATCGAAGCCACCCTCCGCTGGGTTGCCCCCCAGCTCCAAGGCCGCGGATCCATCGTCATTTGCGATGCCCCCCAAACCGACTCGTCGTTCGCAACTCTCCGCAAGTACTGCCAGCTGGACAGCATGATCCAGGCCTGCCGACGCGACTTCCCGGGCCTCACCCTGGACCTCCTGGATCTCCGCCCCGAGGAATGGCATGCCGTCGACGGCGTCACCGTCTCCAAAACCATCCTGCCCGGTGATCCCCTCGGCAGTACTCAGGTCGCCTTGGACGCTGCCAGCGAGTTCGTCGGCTTTTCCGGCTGCGGCCGCCTCTATGGCGCCAGCTACGACATGGCGGAAACCAACAGCCGTCATCAGGGTTCCCGGCACGATTACCTCCTCTGCCGCACCCCCATGGAGGCAGATGTCTTCATCAACCTCCCGAAACTCAAAACCCACAAGAAGGTCGGCATCACCTGCGCCTTGAAGAATCTCGTCGGGATCAACGCCAACAAGAACTGGCTCCCCCACCACACCGAAGGCACACCCTCCCAAGGTGGGGACCAATTCCCCGCCGACACCACCAAGGCCCGACTGGAGCATTCCTGGATGGGCACGGCCAAGCGCCTGCTCAAGAACAGTCCCACCCTCTCTCGATTCTTCGTTCCCCTCAAAAAGGCCGGGCGCTTGATCTTCGGAGACACCCAGGAGGTGGTCCGATCCGGCAACTGGCACGGCAACGACACCTGCTGGCGCATGGTTCTGGATCTCAACAAGGCCCTCTTTGCCTTCGATGGCCTCGGGCGACCCAGAGCCTTGCCCCGGCGTTACTTGGCCATTGTGGACGGCATCATCGGAGGAGAAGGCAATGGGCCCATGGCCCCCGATCCCCGCCCCTGTGGCGTCCTGCTCGCCGGCACCCATCCCCTCGCCGTGGACTGCGCCGCAGCCACCTTGATGGGCTTCGAGTGGAACAAGATCCGCATGCTCAAGGGAGGGTTTGGCATGCGTGCCCCACACTTCACTGACTTCGACCCGAAAGACTTACGCGTCTCTTCGAATCATCAGCCCTGGGATCGGGCTCTGGTGGATGTCCACGAGACCTTCGATTTCCGGCCGCACTTCGGTTGGGTAGGTGTCATCGAAACGCGTCCCCGGAAGGCTTAGAAGCAGGCCAATCGGCCGCGACGCTCCCACCAGGCCAATCGGCCTGTCGGGAAATCCAATAAACTGATGGACTGATGGCGATCAGGTTCCTACGGTCTCCCCTCGCCGAAGTCGTATGTCGCATCCGTCTTCTCCAGATCGAAACGGAAAAGTCTCGAACTCGGGTCGTTCCGCCAATCCCAATTCCGGGCGGTCGATCCCAGCGAAGGCCCAAAGCGGCGGTTCGACGAACCATGATCGTTGTCACCTGGCGTGTATCGGACTTGGACAACCTGGGCGCTAGGAACCACCTGCGCACTTTGCTTGGGAATGCCTCCCGCTGAAGGGGCATCGGCCGTATCGTCGTCCCCTCCCGCCAACGGCCCTCTCTACGTCGCTCTCGACCAACTCAATTACCGGGTCGAACCGCTCGCCTCCTCGTTCCGAGTCAGTGTTGTGCTCGCCCCCATTCCAGGCGCCGGCATCGTCAGTTACGGGATCACGCTGAAGTTCGACGCCGACTCGTTCGACGTCGGACGCCCTGGAATCGAGATTCCTGCCGGGCTCAACTTTAACGGTTTCGCGGGTCCTGGCGCCTTGTCCGATTCCGGGCCCGGTTTTGTCTCAGTCAAAGGCACCGTCGATTTCCTGGGCGACGCCATCGTCCGTTACGATGCTCCTCTCGTTGTCTCCATCATCCTGGCCCCCAAAAACGCCGTTCCCGGTGGGGCGACCATCCTCAGCCTGGAGCCTTATCTGACCGCTGGCCCGGAGGAATCCCTCTTCATCGATGGCGAGGGCCGCGTTCTGGATCCTGACCTCGTCTTCCGCTCGTCCACCGTCGAATTCATCCCCGAGCCCGGCACCCGCACCCTCCTTGGAGTTGGCGCCATGCTCCTGTGCGCCCGCCGCCGGCAGAAGGCTGCCGCCCCCGGGATTCGACACTTCCGAAGGCGCTGCACATGAGCGCCACACACCGGGGCTTCGACCCTTTCCAACTCGAGAACCTCGAACCCCGAGTTCTCCTTTCGGCGGCACCGGTGGAAGCTCCGGCGACGCCATCTCACGGAGCCAGCGAGAGCATTTCGGAATGGGCTCCTCTGGCATCCCTGGATGCCCTCCAGCCGTCCCTGGCGGAGGAAAACTTTGGCCAAGGAATGCCCGAGCTCCTCAGCGACGTCGGATCTCTTCCCTCGCTGGCCGACCCTCATTCCGGCCCCCTGGAGACACCGGTTGGATCCCCTCCAGAAAGTTCGCTGCCCAGCGCCTCCACGACGCCCGACGCCCTCCCGACTTCCGCATCCAATGATTCTCCGACAGATTCGGTAGACAATTCGGTTTCTGAAGTCGTCTCGTCGGTCGAATCGGTCCCGTCGGATAGGTCCTCCTCGGAGGGGACCGCCCTGGCGCCACTTGGTTCTCCCGTCGCTGAGATTCTGGTGACGACCTTGCGCGCGGGAAATGCCCCGCCACTGAATTCCGACGAACTCGATGCGCTCTCTACGAACTCCGCGCGTCAACAGGCTCTAGAATCCAGTTTAGAAACGGATCGCTCGACCAGCGCTCCGGGGTCTACTTCACGCACGCTTCAGCTCGCTTCAACCACTTCCAGCGGCAATTTAACCGCTAATGAGACGTGGAACGGCACCGTTCATCTCACGTCCAACCTGCTCATTCCGTCGGGAATCACCCTCACCCTCCAAGCAGGCACCGTTCTCAAGGTCGGAGCAGGGTTCGTCATTCAGGTTCAAGGAACCCTCGTCGCCCAGGGAACCGTTGACCAACCGGTTCTGATCGTCTCATCCAACGACGACTCCGTGGGTGAAGACGTTTCCGGCCCGGGGGATTCCACCGCGGCTCCAGGCCGATGGGAATCCTTGATCTTCTCTCCTGAATCCTCTGGCTCAGTACTGGACAATGTAGAACTTCGGCACGCTGGCATGACGAATCCCGGCAATCGCGATTACCGGGATGCCATCCTGATTCAGTCCAGTGGCGTGACGTTTCGAAACGTGCGGGTAAGGGACGTGGCTTGGACCGCCATCCGGGTGACCAACGGAGCAGCCCCCGTGCTCGACGGCGTGGATGTTCAGGGTGCTGGCAATGTCCCCTTCCACTTCACCATCGACGCCAAGCCTTCCCTCAGTCGGCTCTCCGCCTCGAACAACAACGTCGAGGGCATCTGGATCGACGGAGGCACGGTGACCGGCAACCAAGCTTGGACCTATGTGGGCCTGCCGTACCACTTCTCCCACGACCTCGTGCTCGCGGCCGAAAGCACTCTAGACCTCGGACCAGGCACGATGTTCCGAATGGCGCCCGGCGCCGTCTTTACCGTTAGCGGCACGTTGCGCGTGAATGGCACCGCAACCGCCCCGGTCATCATGACCGCCCGCAAGGATGACTCCGCCGGCGGCGATTCGGAACACAACGGTACCGAGGGCGCCGCGGCCCCGGCCGCCGGGGACTGGGAGCAGATCCACTTCGCCACCACGTCCGGAGCCTCGGTCCTCAACCACCTGGAAGTCCGGTACGCCGGAATGACCGGCCCGGGTAATCGGGACTACCGGGACGCCATCCTCATCCAAGCCGACGTCGCGCTTCGCAACGTCCAAGTCCGTTCCTCCGCTCAGTGGGCGGTCCGAATCCGTGGGCCACACTCTCCGACCCTGGAGAACATCGATGTCCAACAGTCCGGCGCCGTGCCGTTCTACTTCACCCTGGACGCCAAGCCGTTCCTGGCAGGCCTCTCCGCTTCCAATAACGTTACGGAAGGGATCTGGATCGACGGTGGCACGCTGACCGCCAACCAAGTTTGGGACTACGTCGGAATCCCTTACCACTTCACCACGGATGTCACGGTCTCCGCAGAAACGACGCTCACCTTGGGCCAGGGCACGATCTTCCGCATGGCGCGGGGAGCCGCCCTCACTGTGTCAGGCACGCTTCGGGTTGCCGGCACCTCCGCCGCCCCGGTGATCCTCACGTCCTTTCGCGATGATTCCGCCGGTGGGGACAGTGATCATGATGGCGCCGAGGGAAATCAGTCCCCATTGCCCGGCGATTGGGAGCAAATCAACTTCGCCCCCACCGCCGCTGCGTCGGTGATCGACCATTTGGAAGTCCGTTTCGCGGGCATGACCGCCCCCGGTAATCGCGACTTCCGCGACGCCCTCTTGCTCCAATCCGCAGCCACCCTGCGAAATGTTCGGGTTCGCGACGCCGCCCAGCATGGGGTTCGCATCCGCGGCGCGATCGCGCCGATCCTTCAGGACGTCGATGTGCAGCGCTCAGGCGGGGTGCCGTATTACTTCACCCTGGACGCACAACCGATCCTCACCCGCATCACCGCTTCCAACAATGATGTCGAAGGAATCTGGGTGGACGGTGGCACGCTGACCGCCGACCAGACTTGGGGCTATGTCGGTCTGCCGTACCACCTGACCACCAACATCAGCGTTCCGGCAAACACCCGCCTCAACCTGGGGCCGGGCACCATCTTCCGCATGGCACCCGGAGCCTTCTTCGCCGTTTCCGGCACGTTGTTGGCGCCCGGCACCGAGCAGGCCCCCATCATCCTCACCGCCGACAAAGACGATACCGCCGGCGGAGATTCACGGCACGACGGCATGCTAGGCGCCAGCGCACCCGCCAAGGGCGATTGGGAAAACCTGATTTTTGGCCCAGGATCGGATGCTTCCGTCCTGACGTATACCGAAGTGCGGTATGCCGGCATGACGGCTCCCGGAAACCGGGATTTCCGCAATGCCATCGACATCAACGGCACGGCCAAACCCACCCTTCGCAACATCCTGATTCGCAACGTCGCATCCCACGGCGTACGGGTCGACGCGAGCGATCCAGTCCTCGAGAACATCGATGTCCGGTTCGCCGACGGTGTTCCATTCTTCTTCGGGCTTGCCGCCAACCCGGTGGTTCGTGGGCTGACCGCTTCCGAAAACGGGACCGAGGGCATCTGGATCAACGGCGGCACGCTCGTTGACACGGCGCGCCGATGGGACCTCGTCAGCATGCCCTACCTGCTGACCGGCGACCTGCGTATCTCCAACACGGCTTCCCTGACCCTAGGACCAGGCGTGATTCTGAAAATGGCCCCCGCTGCATGGATCGCGGACAACGGCCGCTTCATCACCGAAGGCACCTTGGAGGCGCCCGTTGTGATCACTTCCCAGAAGGACGATTCCGTCGGGGGCGACACCTTCCATGATGGTTCAACGGGTTCAGCGGCTCCGGATCCCGGGGATTGGGAAGCCATCTACTTCGAAACCGGCTCCAATGGATCGGTGCTTTCCCACACCGACATCCGCTACGGCGGTGAGACCGCCCCGAACAACAATGACGCGCGCACGGTCATTGACATTGGTTCCGGCCTTTCCCCCACCCTGCGAAACGTCCGGATTCGTGACTCCTTCCGGCACGCCATTCATTCCAGCGGCAGCAGCACCCCCGTCCTTCAACAGGTGCATGTCGAGAATTCCGGCGGTTTCCCCCTACTGATCGATATCGCGTCCAACCCCGTTCTCGAAGGATTCACCGGCAACAACAACGTCAACAACGCGATCTACATCGTCGGTGGCACCCTCACCTCGGAACGCACCTGGAATTTTGGTCCCTTGCCCCTCTGGATCGCGGGCGACTACCGGGTCGGAACCGACGTCAGGCTGACCATCGCCCCAGGCACCGTCATCAAAATGGCCGACGCTGCCTGGTTTGCCATCAATGGCAACCTCCAGGCGGCGGGGACTGCTGACCGCCCCATCACGTTCACCTCGATTCACGACGACAGCCTCGGCGGGGACTCCAACGGCAACGGTCCAACCACATCCCCCATCCGTGGCTCCTGGGAAACCATCTACTTCGAGGCCGGCAGCAATGATTCACTCATGGATCATGTGCGCGTGCGCTACCTGGGCACGACAGCGCCCAACAACAACGACGGCCGGGCAGCAATCGACATCGCCGCCTCCCTCTCGCCAACCTTGCGCAATCTCCGCATTGAGGATGCCTTCCGCCACGGCATCGAGGTGGCCGCCGATGCCAAACCTGTTCTCGAGAATGTCGAAATCCAGAGGGTCGGTGGATTCCCCCTCACCTTGGCTATCTCTGCTGACCCCACCATCCGCAACCTGTCCGGCACTGCCAACGGCAACAATGCGATCTATATCGCTGGCGGAAGCATCACGGCCAACCGCGCGTGGAATTACGGACCGCTCCCCATCTGGCTGGGCGGCGACCTCCGCATCGCGGATGACACCCGACTGACCATTTCCCCCGGGACCACCATCAAGGTCACCAACGCGGCTTGGATCACCGTCAACGGCAGTCTTCAAGCCGTCGGGACGCCCGACCAACCGATCACCTTCACCGCCCTCCAGGACGACTCGGTCGGTGGCGACACCAACGGCGATGGCTCCGCCTCCTCTGGCACCCCGGGTGACTGGGAGGCGTTCTACTTCGCGCCCAGCACGATGGGTTCAGTCCTCGAATCGGTCGATATCCGGTTTGCCGGCGAAACAGCCCCGCGCAACAACGACCGGCGTCCAACAATTTCCGTCGACGCCGCTCAGCTGACCCTTCGTAACAGTCGAATCACCCAGGGTGCCGGTGTCGGCATCCGTCTTGCGTCCGATGCCGCCCTGACATTGGCAGGCTCCCTGATGTTGGACTTCCGCCAAAGCCTGCTCCAAATCGACAGCGGGACGGCAACGGTCACCGACACGCTCTTTTCCACGGCTCCGGTCGGGATCGACATCGCGGCCGCCGCTGCTGCCAAAGCTTCTGTCACCGGCTCCGCCTTCCTCGGCATCTCCGGGAATGCGGTGACGCATCGGGGCAACGACTTCGCCAAGGCGCTCATGACCGGCAACTGGTGGGGGCACCCGGCCGGACCGAACGATCCCTCGGCCGCCGATGGTCGGTCCAACGACAATCCCGAGGGCGCCCTGGTCTCCGACTACGTGGACTACTCCTCGCCGCTGGGCAGTCGACCTGCCATCCCCGGCGCGGCTCCGTCGATCGTGGGGCTGACTCCCGCCGTCACCACCGGCCAATTCGGGGCGTTCCTGGTCACATTCTCGGGTCCGATGGACGTCGCCACGTTGGGTCCCGACGACTTCACCATCACTCGTCCGGGTGGAACGGCCCTCAGCGTGGCATCGATCACCCCTCTGTCGTCCTCCGTTTTCCGAATCCAACTGGCCACCCCCGCTTCCACGACCGCAGGGGCCTACACCGTTCGGATCGGCCCCAACATCGCCAATGGTACCGGGTTGCGCCTGGATCAGGATGCCGACGGCCTCGATGGGGAGGCCGGAGACGATGTGTTCAACGGCACGGTGGTGCTGGACAATACCGGTCCTCGTATTATTTCCCAAACCCCATCCGGCACATCGAACCAGCCCATCGACTCGATCGTCATCGAGTTCAATGAACCCGTCGCCGTCGATAGCTTTGGTCCCGATGACATCCGGATCACGACCGGCTCGCCGCCGACTGGAAACGTCGCCGGGTTCCGAGCGTCGACCTACCTCTCGCGCTTCAGCTTGTCCGATCTGGAAGCAGCCCTGACCACGCTCGCCGGTAATTGGACCCAGCTGTCCTTCCATACCGTTCCGCTCATTGACTTTGGAACGGGCGGCCGTTTCACCGGCAACGCTCCCTTCCCAGCCGGCAGTACGAATTTCGTCGTGGTTTACGAGGCGCAGGTCGCGATTCCGACCGCCGGCGACTGGACCTTCGCGGTGTCCAGCGACGATGGTTACCGACTCCGGGTCGGCGGGAAGGAAGTCGCCTTCACGGGATTGCGCGGCATCGGCGACCCCGATCTCCTGACCGTCAATTTTGCAGCGCCCGGGAGCTATGCCCTGGAGTTGATCTATTTCAACGGCGCCGGCGGTTCCGGCGTGGAACTCTCCGCGGCTTCGGGCGCCTTGACCGCCGTGTCGTCCGCCTTCGTGCGAATCGGCGATCCTTCGGGTGGTTTGGCCGTAACATCCCCGGCCACTCCGCTGGCCCCCTTCCCCATTCAATCCATTACGGCGCTGGATCCGGTCGCCACGCAGACCTTCCCGCGGCAGAACACCGCCTTCAATGGTCAAGGATTCCTGGTTCAAACCGCCTACGGCCGAACCGGCCCGACTTCGGTCGCGACGGCCCTGGCGTTGCTCAACACGCCCGCCTCTCAGATCGGCCAAACCTGGGCGAATCCTGCCATCATCAACTACGTCGACAACGCGGACGGTTCGTTCTTCACCGGTAACAGCAGTTTCCCAGGCCGTGAATTTGGCCCATCCAGCGACGCCATCGCGGTCTCCGCCTCCGCAAAGATCACCATCCCGCGAGCCGGCGAGTGGACCTTCGGAGTGAGTAGCGATGACGGGTTTCGCCTGACGGTCGGAAACCAGACTCTCGAATTCGACGCTCCACGCGCTACGGCAACCAGCCTCGCCACATGGACGTTCGATGCGCCCGGGGAATACGACCTCAGCCTCATCCACTTCAACACTTCCGGGCCCAGCCAAGTGGAGCTCTTCAGCGCCGAAGGCCGTCACGAAGGCTTCAATTCCTCGTTCCGCCTGGTCGGCGACACGTCCCTGGGTGGTCTCTCGGTCCGCTCCGATCCCGCTCCCGGGAACGAACTCATCTCCGGCAGAACTGGTTTCGTCGCCACCCGCTTCGAGATTCGATTCGCACCCCTTTCCGCCAACGGCACGTATCGGGTCGACATCACCCCCACGGCCATCGACGCCATGGGCAATCCGATGAACCAGGACGCCGACGGCTCCAACGGCGAAGTCTTCCAGGACTCCTACACGGGTTCCTTCGCCATCGACCGGCAACCGTTCCGCGTTCTGTCTACTTCTCCCAGTCCTGTGGCGAATGGCGCGCTCGATCAACTCGACGTCACGTTCTCCGCAGCCGTCCAAGCCGGGTCCTTCTCCGCCTCGGACGTTCAGATCATCGGATCGTTGGTCTCCGCCCGCATTCTGAGCGTTGAAGCCCTCTCGCCCACCGTTCACCGCGTTCGCCTCGATCCCATCACCGCAGAAGGCAATTACGAGATCCGCATCGGACCGGGCATCGCAGACATCGCTGGGAATCTCCTGAACCAGGACCTCGACGACCGCGGCGGCGAACCGGAGGACCGGTTCATCACATTTGTCCGTGTCGAGAATACCGCCCCGCGGGTGCTCGATTACTCCCCGAAAGGCACCGTGGGCGCCGGTCGGACCTTCTTCGAAATCACCTTCACCGAGCCCATCCAACTCGCCTCCTTCACCGCCGAGGACATCACCGTGACCGGGCCGAGCGGAATCCTGGCGGCTCCGGTTTCGATCACCTTCGTGACCGGCTCCACCTACCGGGTGACCTATGCGACGCCGTTCACCACCGGCACGTACCGCATCGTGCTCGGCCCCAACATCACCGATGCTGCCGGTCAACCGCTCGATCAGGACGAGGACGGCGTCCCGGGTGAACCCACCCAGGACCAGTTTGCCAACTCGTTCACCATCGATGCCACCGGTCCCCGCGTTGTCTCTGCCACGCCCAACGACTCCATCAACCAGCCCCTCAGTCAGTTCGTGGTTGAGTTCAGCGAAACCATGGACCCGTCGAGCTTCACCGCCGCCGATGTCCGCCTGACAGGGCCGGCCGGCGAGGTCACCAACATCGGGATCACCCGGCTCAGCGACACGTCCTTCCGCCTCACCTTTCCCAGTCAATCCGCCCACGGCGATTACACGCTGACGGTCGGTCCCGGCATCACCGATGTCCTGGCCAACCCCATGGATCAAAACGCCAACGGCGTGACCGGCGAGGCCAACGACACCTTCCAAGCCAGCGTCACGGTGGTACTCCCCGACCTGGTCGCCTCCAACCTGGTCGCCCCGACCACCGCTCAGCCAGGTCAAGTCGTCACGATCACCTGGCGTATCACCAACCGTGGCAACGCACCCGCGACCGCTCCGTGGAATGAGTCGGTGATCCTTTCCACCACCGGCAGTCCCACGGGCTCGGCTGCCAATGTTGTGCTCGCCGGCACGTTCAGCAGCACTTCCTCCCTGGCCCCCGGGGAATTCATCGACCGCACGTTGGACGTCACCGTCCCCATCACCTTCTCCGGTGCCGTTACCCTTTTCATCGAAGTCGATTCGAGCCCGAAACGGGTCGTTGAATCCGATGAAAACAATTTTGTCTCCACCCCCATCTCCGTGGTGATTGGGCCGCCACCGGTCGACCTCACCGTATCCACCGTCACCTCGCCTCCGACGGGCACCTCGGGCGGGGCCATGGCGGTGACCTGGACGGTCACAAACACAGGCGGGCTTCAAACCACCGCAACCTCGTGGATCGATCGAGTCGTCTTGTCGCTGGATGAATCGCTGGATGCCAACGACATCGTGCTGGGCTCGGTGACCCGCAATGGCGCCCTGGGACCCTCCGGTACCTATTCGGTAACCGAGTCGCTCACCCTCCCCGAATCCCTCGACACCGGCACCTACTTCGTCTTCGTCATCACCGACGCCACGGACGTTGTCCCGGAACCCGGCGCCAACGCCAATGGCAACAACGCCACGCGCAGCCCGACGCCCTTGGCCGTTACCGCGGTTCCCACTCCTGATTTGATGGTCGATAGCATCGCGCTTCCTCCCACCGCTGTCCTCGGCTATCCCCTCTCCGTTTCCTGGACCCTCCGCAACCAGGGTGGCGCGCCCACGGTGGGAACCTGGACGGATCGCGTGTACCTGTCCGCGGATGGCAACGTTCAAGGTGCTGTTCTCCTCGGAACGTTTACCTCGCAAGGCCCGCTCGCCGCCGGGCAAACCGCCACTCGAACCGAATCCTTCGCCACCCCCAATCTTGCGGATGGTTCCTATCGCGTGGTGGTCGTCACCGATGCAACCAACCAGGTGTTTGAGCGCAACGGGGAAGACAACAACACCACGGCAAGCACCTCCTCCACCGCGCTCCTCCACATCGATCTCCAGACCGCCACCGTCACCTCCGAGGGCATCCCGCAAGCCGGCCAACCGCTCACCGTCCGCTGGCAGGTTCGTAATCTTGGTTCCGCCACAGCTCCCGAATCCTGGATCGACCGCGTCTACCTCAGCATCGACACAGTCCTGGGGAATGACGTGCTGTTGGGTGAAGTCGTCCGGTCCACGTCCCTGAACGCCGGCAGCGCGTATGATGGCACCCTGACCACCACCCTCCCGGATGGCACCCAGGGAACGTATTTCCTGCTTGTGGTCACCGATGCCACCACCGCGATTCCAACCGAAGGCGGCCTGCAGCGGTCCAACAACATCGCCGCTTCCCCAGCCATCCAGGTGCTTGAAGGCATTTATGCCGACCTCACCGTGGTGACGGCTTCCGGTCCCAACCGGGTTATTGGCAACCCCGCCGACATCACCGTTTCCTGGACGGTCCGCAACGACGGCCGCGGACCCGGCCCCACCTCCAACTGGTCGGATCGGGTGGTGCTTTCCAGAGACGCCGTCTACGGCAACAGCGATGATATCCTGCTCGCCAACGTGCCACACTCGGGCGCCCTCCCGGTGGGGTCGACGTACAGCGAGTCCCGCATCTTCCAGCTGCCCGACAACCTCGAGGGTCGCTTCCAGATTATCGTCCGAACCGACGCCGAGGGAGTGGTTCTTCAGCAGCCCAATACTGCGCCGGATATCTTCGTGGCCTCCCAGCCGTTGGAAGTCCTTCGAGGCCCCTACGCCGATTTGGTCGTCGAATCCGTCACGTCACCCGCAGCAGCCACCAACAACCAGATCGTGACCTTGTCGTGGACGGTGGCCAATCGAGGCATTGCCCTCACCAGCACCGAATCCTGGAACGACCTCGTTTATTTCACCACCGATCCCGCGGGAACCACCGGCCTCCGGCTGCTCGGCTCCTTCAATCGCGTGGGTCGACTGGCCGTCGGAGAAGCTTACTCGCGCACCGTGGAGGTGGCGTTGCCTTCGGACGCCACGGGAACCGGTTATTTCGTGATTGCCACCAGCGGGCCTTATGAAGGCTTGTTCACCGACAACAACCGCCGGCGCTCGGATCCCATTGCCATCACCTTTATTCCTCCGCCCCAGTCGGATCTGGAAATCATCCGCGTCACGGCCCCTGAAGCAGCGTTGGACGGGGCTTCCATCGACGTTTCGTGGACGGTGCGAAACAACGGTCCCGACAACGTGGCGAATGCCTGGACCGACACCGTCTACCTGGCTCCCAACGGAAACCTGACCGGCGCCACGGTGCTTGGTTCCTTCCGAATCGACCCTTCACTCGAGGCCGGCAAGTCCTACACCCGAACGATTGCGTTCACCCTCCCGACGAAGATCCAGGGCGTCTACTCCATCATTGTTCGCACCGACACCGGCGGAGCTGTCGACCCTACTCGCGCGTCCAACAATCAGCTGTCCTCGGGCGCCCTGGTCATCTCACTCCGCAGCCGACCCGATCTTCAGGTCACCAGCGCTTTCGGTCCGGAATCGGTCACCGCCGGCACGGTCATTGACGTGACCTGGACCGTTGCCAACCTCGGATCCTCCGCCACCCCGCCGGGCGGATCGCGCTGGACCGATTCCGTCTACCTCTCCCTGAACAACATCCGGGACGGCGGCGACATCCTCCTCGGTTCACTGCCCAACGGCCAGGCACTCGCACCCGGCCAGAGCTACACCTCCATCGCCTCCTATAAACTGCCCAGGGACGTGGCAGGCAATGCCTTCCTCCTCATCGTCCCCGACTCCTCGGATGCCGTGGACGAGGTGCTGTCCACCCTGCCCGACACGTATGTGGTGCCGATCGCCATCGACGCCATTCCTGTCCCGCCTCCCGATCTGGTCGTGACCCAGGTGACGGCTCCCGTGGAGGCATTCGATGGCACCTCCATCGTGGTTCGCTTCTCCGTCGAGAACCGTGGTCCTGGTCCGACCGGCGCCACGTCCTGGACCGACTCCATCTGGCTCACCACCAGCAAGGATCGTCCCGATGGCAACCGCGGAGACGTTTCCATCGGCTCCATCGGCCATTCGGGAGTGTTGCTCCCCGGGGAAGGCTACGAAACCGCCATCACCGTTCGTCTCCCCGCGCAATTGAGGGGCCAGTTCTATGTGACCGTGTGGACCGACTCGGGCGATCGGGTCTTCGAAACAGCCCTCGACGCCAACGTCAATCCCGACGCCCCCAACGATCTTCAGGGAAGCAACTTCAAGGCCGGTGGGCCGATCTCCATCCTGCTCCAGCCATCCGCGGACCTGGTCGTGACCCAGGTGAACGCCCCGCCCACCGCCATCGGCGGTTCCCAGGTGACCCTGTCGTGGACCGTTCGCAACGAGGGTCCCATCCCCACCAACGTGGATCGTTGGGTGGACTCCGTTTACATCTCCACCGCTCCCACCTTGGGAACCCGCGGTGCCACCGAGTTTCGTGTGTTCGCGGCCCCGAACTTTGGCACCCTGCTCCCAGGACAGTCCTACACCCAAACAGCGACCTTCACCCTCCCGCCGTCCGCCGAGGGAAGTTATTTCATCGTCCAGACCAACGAGGATCCCAATCTGCTCCTCAACGCCGAAGACACGCTGTTCCGCGAAGTGGAGGCTATCATCCGCCGGGCGGAACAGGAACTCGGACGTCCGCTTTCGGATATCAACCTCGCCGATGTGCGGGAACTGACTCCGGGACAACTCCGCCGAATCCTGACCGGACCGCAGTCGTCCCGCCCCGAAACCGTGTTCGAGGGGCCGTTCACCAACAACAACGCCCGATCCGCTGAATCGGTCATCACCGACACCCCTGCGGACTTGGTGGTCACCGAGGTCATCGTCTCACCCTCCGTCTTCTCAGGTGAATCCATCGATGTGACCTGGACCGTCCGCAACGACGGCGCTTTCGCGGTGTTCCCTGGAACTCGCCAATGGTCGGATTGGATTCTGTTCTCGACCGAACCCACCTGGAGCCCTGGTCTCGTCGGCCCACTCGGCAGCCTGATCCATGTTCAGAACACGCCGTTGCTCCCTGGTGAGAGCTACACCGCCACCGCCTCCTTCAAGATCCCCGAAGGCATCGAGGGACCCCGATACATCTACGTCGCGACCGATCCCAACGTCAGTCTCTTCCCCAGCTTCCGCATCAACCTGAACGGCACCGGCATCGGGTCCTTCCCATCCTGGCCTTCTTTCTTTGCCGAGCGGGTCTGGGAGGGTGAAGCCAAGGCGAACAACGTCCGTGGTGCCAGCACCAACGTCATTTACCGCGAAGCCGATCTCTTCCTCGTCGACGCCTCCGGTCCCGGACAGGTCGATTCCAGCGGCACCTTCACGGTGCAGTTCACCAGCCGGAACGATGGCACCCGAGCGACCCGCCTGGATCGCTGGAGGGACGCCGTCTACCTGTCACGCGACACCACCATCGACAGCTCCGATAAACTCATTGGGATCAACGATCACCTCGGCATTCTCCAGCCCGGCGAGTCGTACTCCGGGACGATTGAAGCCCAATTGCCCGACAACATCGAAGGCGCTTTCCACCTGATCGTCATCACCAATGCCGGTTTCGGGCCTGGTCTTGGTAACGACCCCACCTCGTTCCCCGGGGTGCTGTCGACCACCAACAGCCCCATGCTCAATGAGTACGCCGGAACCGCCTCGAACCAGCGGCTCCTGAATCTCAACGTCCGCTTTGTCCCGGGCCCCGATCTCACCATCACCCGCCTGACCGCCAACGACCGGGTTCTCGTCGGCCAATCCTTCACCGCCACCTGGACCGTTCGAAATTCAGGGGCGGGCGCCGTCCCCGACCGGCAGGCCAGATGGACGGATTCCCTGTACCTGTCCCGCGATCAATTTCTGGATGTCCGCAGCGACTCGTTCCTCGGCAGTTTCGATCATACAGGCGTCCTTCTTCCCAACGAGGACTACACCGTCACCGCCAATCTGAGCCTCCCGCGTGGCATTCTGGGCGCCTATTACGTCTTCGTCGTGTCCGATCCCATCAACGGTTCCCGCCCCCGTGGCGCTGTGGTTGAAAGCAACGACACGAACAACACGCGGGCGACGGACGTCCCGATGCTGATCGATCTACCACCCCCGTCGGATCTCCAAGTCGACGCCGTGGTCGGTCCCTCGAACGCCAGCGTCGGTGACTCGGTGTCCATCACGCTCACCGTCACCAACCGAGGAACCGAAACCGCCAAGGGATCCTGGTTCGAGACGCTTTACCTCTCCGCCGACGGCATCTGGGACTACGGCGATCGCCTCCTCGGTACCGTGAACCCGCCTGAGGGCGGCCGCACCCTGGCTCCCGGTCAAGGTTACACCGCCACCCTGCAGGTACTCATCCCGCCCGCCTTGCCCGGCTCCTACCGGATCATCGCCCGCACCGACACCTTCAATGACATCTATGAAGGCCCTCGCGATGACAACAACCTCGGCGTCGGCGCGGACGCCATCCAGGTTCAGGTCCGCACGCTTTCCATCGGCATACCGGTCAGCCTTGAACTCGCCAGCCGTGGCCAGCTTTTTTACCGGGTGGAGGCTTCGGCGGGAGAAACGCTTGAGATCCGCTTCGAGAGTTCCTCCGGACAGAACGAGTTGTACGTCGCGTATGAGGCGGTCCCGAGTTCCCTTCAGTTCGACGCAGCGTTTGAAGGAGCCCTCCAGGCTTCTCAAACGGCCGTCATCCCCACCACCCAGGCCGGCACGTATTATATTTTGATCCGTTCGCAGGGCGCTGCCGCCTCGGGAACGCTGACCGCACGCTCCCTCCCGTTTGGCATCACCAGCCTCACCCCTGACACGGTGGGAGCCGGCCGCTACGTCACCATGACCATCCGGGGCGCCAGGTTTGACCCCCAGGCCACCGTCAAACTGGTCCGACCTCAGTTCGGGGAATACGTCCCCATCAACTACACGGTGGCCGACGCCACACGGATCGTCGCCGTCTTCGACCTGCGCGATGCGCCCCTTGGTCTTTATGACATTCAGGTCACCAACCCGAACGGGGAAGCCGTCGTCATCCCCTACCGGTTCCTGATCAGCCCGTCCAATTCCCTCGACGTGAGCATCGGCCTGGGTGGTCCTGACGAAATTCTCCTCTCCAAGGCCGGATTCCCCAGCGCTTATTACGGAGTCTCCCTCGACAGCCGGACCAATCTCGACACGCCGTACGTCTACTTCCAGTACGGCGTTCCCCGCATTTCCAACAACACGTTCATCCCCGGCGAACGACTGCTGCTCCAGACCAACCTGCAAGGCAGCCCCAACGTCGCCGGCGTTCCCTGGGCCAATCTCGATCCAATTCTCAACCTCGGCGGGGTTCTGACGGCTTCAGGTTTCGCCATCGATTTCCGCGCCGAAAGCTTCGACGCCCGCACGTTCGCCCTCGAAATCTATCCCGGCCTCAAGGCGTTGCTGGCCGAGGATCCCAACTTCCTCCGCAAGCTCAGCGATCTGGAATTGGAGGAGCTCCAATTCGAGTTCTACATCTTCGCCGCAGCCACCCCACTCACCACCGAGGAATTCATCACCTTCCAGCGATCGCGCGCCGATGCGCTCCGCCTGAAGATCCTTGCCGAGCCGTCCGCTCCCCCGGCTCTCGTTGTCGCCGCCGGCGACCCGGCCGCGTTCCAGGATTTCTACCTGCAATCGCTCGTCCGAGCCGGAGTCCTCCGGTACGAGGACGTTCCCCCGTCCGCCAGGATCTCGGCGGAGTTCGACAGCAACCTCGCTGTCCAAGTCGCCGGGTTGCTCGCCAACCCGGATAGCGCCGAGTTCATCGCCAACCAGAACGATGCTCTCGCCTCCTTCTTCGAACAGATCCGGGCCTGGTCCGACCACGATCCGAATGCCTTCAGCGGCGCCGCGATCCCGGATGGCTCGGCCTACGATCTCCAGCTGTCCCATCCCACCCGCTTCGAAGCCTTCCGCATCCGCGTGAAGGTGCCGGATGAGTTTTTTGCCGCCATATCCCCCAACTCCGGCGGAGGTGCCAACCTGCCTTTGGATCCGGCGCTGCGAGATTTCCTGAACGGTCCTGGCGGAACCGCCCCCGGCGTCGTTCTTCGCGGCCCCACCGCCGCGGATTCGGCACTCAACATCGTCCCCGGTGGTTCCACCCGCCTGCCGTACCTGATTCAGTTCGCGAACCCCGCCGATGGCCAACCCGTGCGCGAGTTGCGAGTCCTGCAGGACATTGATCCCGATCTCGACGTTCGTTCGTTCCAGTTGACCACCATCCGGTTCGGGGATTTGACCCTCGGCCTGCCTCAGGGACGTGGCGCTTATTCCGCCGAATTCGACCTCACCAGCCAGCGCGGCTATGTGCTCCAAATGTCCGCCGGTATCGACGTCGTGACCGGTATCGCGAGCTGGGTGTTCCGAGCCATCGACCCCGTCACTGGCCTGCTGGTCAGCGGTGAGAATGTCGGAGTTCTCAAGCCCGGCGAAACCGCCGAAGTCAGCTACACCATCCGTTCCCGGCCCGAAGCCTTGTCCGGGGCCTCCCTCGATGGCCAAGCCCGGGTCATCTTCGGCGACGCAGCCCCGATCGACACCAACCGCGTTTCCGCGCGCCTCGACAACGTCGCTCCCACGTCCACCCTCACCGCCCAAGCCGTTTCTGGAAATCGTTACCTGCTCGAATGGTCGGCTTTGGACGATGCCCTGGGCTCCGGGGTCCTCCAGTACTCGGTGTATGTGTCGCTCGATGGACGGAGCTATTCCGCCCTCGCCGCTCAAACCACCCAGACCACCCTTTCCTACGTCGCGCCCGAAAACTCGACTCCGCAGTTCCTGGTGCTCGCCGCCGATGTCGCCGGCAACCTGGAAGCGGCTCCCAGCGGCATCAATCTTTCCCTGTTCCCACCAACAGTCCGCCTGGGCACCGTCCCCGTGGCCGTTCCCATCGATCGCGAACCGCTCCCCATCCTCCCGCCGTCCACCTCCCCGCCGGCGAACGAACTTTTCCTCCAGGCCCTGCTCGGTGTGCCCGGCGCCCTGCCCACCGCGCGCCTGCCCGGTTTTGACCGTGTACTCACCCCCTTCAGCGCCGCCTCCTTCGCCCGTGGCATCCTGACCTCCGGCGCCGGTGTCACCGCCATCGGCGTCGCCCTTGCACCGGATGGAAGCCTGCTCGTCTCCGGCGGCGCCGGGCGCAATCAGCTGTTCCGCATCGCCGTCGGCGGCACCACCTCTGCCCAGGCGTTCGCCACCCTGGATTCACCGGTGTTCGCCCTTGCTTTCGATCGCGATGGAACGCTTTGGGCCACGACCGCCGGCGGTTCCCTGCTGGAACTCGATGCCACTTCCGGAGCGATCCTCGAGCGCTACAGCATCGGCGTCAGCCTCGGACTCGCCGCCGATCCCAATGCTTCCCGCCTCTACGTGGCCACCGGCGACGGTGTTCAAGTCTTCGACACCACCCGACGCACGTTCACCCCCTTCTCCGACGCCCGCGTCGAAGGACTTGCCGTCTCTCCCGAAGGTTCCCTCTGGGGTGTGGAATGGCCGGGCGACAACGGGGCGTCCCGCTCCATTCTGCGCTTCGACAACCGAGGGCGTGCAGCCATCGCCGCGGATCTCGGTCTCCAGGCTGTCGCGCTGGCCTTCGGCAGCCCCAACACACGACTCGCCGGGCTCTTGTTCGTCTCCACGGTTT
Source organism: Verrucomicrobiota bacterium (assembly GCA_963205105.1). Classification (GTDB taxonomy): domain Bacteria; phylum Verrucomicrobiota; class Verrucomicrobiia; order Limisphaerales; family CAIMTB01; genus CAIMTB01. Next base: position 39,889 of record CAUJJW010000051.1, read on the forward strand.
CCGGCGATCTCGTCGCCATCGACACCACGTCCCTCACCCCGGTCACCCTTGCCACGGGTGGTGCTCGCGGCGCCTTCCTGACGGCGTCCTCCGATGGCCGCCTCTACATCGCCAGCGGCGACGGAGTCGATGTGGTGTTCCCCCCCCCCCCGCCACAAATAC
>CAUJJW010000052.1 GCA_963205105.1 Verrucomicrobiota bacterium
CCAACACCCGGTCGAGTTCCGTGGCATGCCCCACCGATTCGTGAATGGTCAGCCAGAGGTGGGATGGATCAAGCACCAGGTCGTACTGGCCGGCGACCACGGACTTGGCGGAAAGCTTCGCCTTGGCCTGCTCGGCGGCGAGCGCGGCGTCCTCGATCATGTCGTAGGCATGCGTGTACCGGGGCGTCACTCCAGGACGTTTCGCCGCGGGATCGGCGTCCAGGTATTCCCAACTGCGACCGGACGGCGCACTGAGCGAGGCGCGGGTCTGGAACCGGCCGGTCTTCGCATCGGTGGCGGTGACCTGGAAGCTGGGGAAGATCCGGTGCACGTCCTGGTCGATGTACGAGCCATCGGTGCTGGCGAAGTATTTCTGTTCGTTGACCAGTCCCAGGAAGGAGCTGACGAAGGAGGCCCCAGCCTTGAGGGCGGCGGCATTGGCGGCCAGCAGACGGTCCACCTTCTCCGCCAAAGGCACTTGAAAACCGTTCTTCCGAATGGGCGTGCGCCAAGCGACCTCGCCCGCGCCCTTCTGCGGGGCGAGTTGAACGGGTTCGGTCTGGAGTTTCGCATTGGCCTTGGCGATGGCGACCGCTTCCACGGCCGCCCGCGCGATGGTGTCCGGGGTAAGCCGGTCCACTGCCATGAAGCCCCAGGCGCCTTGGGCGATGACCCGGATGCCGGCGCCATAGCTCTCCGTGCTGGCGACGGCGAGCACCCGGTCCTCGCGGGTGTTAATGAACTGGTTCAAATACCGGCCGATGCGGACGTCGGCGTAGCTCGCACCCGCCCGGGTCGCCGCATTCAAGGCGGCATCGGCCAGGGACTTCTTGGTGAAGGCCGGCAACGGATCGCGCGCAGCGAGATCGGCCGCCGCCAGAGTCCACTGGGGCAGGAGCAAGGAACCGGTCGCCACTGTCGAGGACTGGAGGAAATGTCGGCGATTCATGGCAAAGGCATGGACGTGTGCGTGAGCGGATCAACACCGCTTCGCGACCCGGAGACCTCCAAGTCGCAGGCCAATGCCATGGTGCAGGCGGATTGGCAGGTGTTGATACGGCGAGCCATTGGGTTGGCAGACGCGTCCGAGGTCAATGGCGAATTCCGTGCCGCGAGAAACATTCAAACATCGACCGCCGACACGTCGGATTTTCTGCGTTCTTCCAAGGCAAGGTGGTTCTCCAAGCAGTGACCGGAGGCCGCGATCCCACCCGCCATGCTGTGAAAGCTCATCGTGCGCCGGCTTCGCCAGTCCGCTGAGAAAGGCCTAGCCGCCCCATGGCCCCGTCGTGTAGGCCATTCCCAGTCCACGATGCCTTCCATGAGCTCGCAACACAGGCGGCCAAGCGGGTGCGCACGGACTCCCTCACCCCAGCCCTCTCCATGAACCTTTCCGTGGCAGCGATCGCGAGGGGTGAACCGGGCTCCCTCTCCCCAACCCTCTCCCGGGGGGAGAGGGTGTCGCATATCCCGCACGGCGACATGCCGGAACTCCAGCCATCCGAGCCGTTGCGACCCGTTCCAGCCAACACCCGGCCCAACCCTTCGAAACCCGCGGGAAATATTCTCCCCCTCCCTCCGGGAGAGGGCCGGGGTGAAGGCCGCTTGCTGCATTCCTCGCTCCACCGTTCATGGTCCCAATACGTGTCCAATTTCTGGAAAACGCTCCTTCCCATAAACCGGTCGTCCGTAGCGGCGGGCGTCTCGCCTGCCGTAGAGGGGGGCGTCTCGCCCCCCCGGAATCCCCGGTTCAAGGTCCGTGAGCAGGTCGGTTTCGACCAGGGAGCTTCCCGTGAACCCTCCATGCAAGCGATCGCGAGGGTTGAAACGGGCTCCCTCACCCCAACCCTCTCCCGGAGGGAGAGGGAGCCGCGTATCACCCGAAGCGACATGCCCAAACCCAATTCGTCCGAGCCGTTTCGACTCGTTCCAGCCAATGCTCAACTCAACCCTTCGAAACCCGCGGCACCTATTCTCCTTCTCCCCCCGGGAGAAGGCCGGGATGAGGGCCGCCCGCTACACGCCTCGCGTAACGGTTCTGTCGCCCCTCCGGGGCTCGAAAAACCTTTTAACTCCCCACCCATGGCTCACGCCATGGGCTTCCGTTCTTTCGGCCCTCCGGGCCTCCGCATGAACCGTCCGTCCGTCGCGGCGGACGTCCCGCCCACCGGGATTCCTCCGCGGTCCATCCGGCGCGTTGCCCTCGTGTGGCTGTCCACCCTCCTGTGGGTGCTGTCCGCCGGCGCCCTGCCAGCCGCCGAACCCGCCCATCCCGTGATCGGTGGCCTCGAACATTCCGCCACCGTCTCATCCCCACTCGCCGGCAACATCCTCCTGAGCGAACTGAGCTGCGCCGCCTGTCACCCCAGCCTCCGCGCCGCCAGCCCACCCAAGGGCGGCCCCAACTTGTCGGACGTGGGCGGACGTTTGCACTCCCAGCATGTCCGCCAGTTTCTCACGGACCCGGCCACGACCAAGCCAGGCACCACCATGCCGGATATGCTCGCCGGACTCGGCGCCCCCGAGCGCGAGCAGGTCGTACTGGCCCTTACCCAATACCTGGCTTCCCTGGGCGGCCCGGCGCCCCAACTCGAGAGGCCCACCCCGGACGCCATCGGGCGTGGTCAAGTGCTCTACCACTCCATCGGGTGTGTGGCCTGTCATGCACCCGAATCCGGGGACCCCACCTCCGTTCCCCTGGGCTCGCTGCCGGACAAGTACTCCCTCGCCAGCCTCACCCGTTTTCTCGAAGACCCGCTAGCCGTCCGGCCCGCGGGCAGAATGCCCAACCTGCACCTCGACCACTTCGAAGCACTCGATGTGGCGAGTTATCTGCTGAGGGAACCACCGCCCGCGATGCTGCCCCTCCCGCCGGATCGTTCCCTCGCCGAACAAGGGCGAAAGCTCTTCATCCAATTCCGCTGCCACGCGTGCCATGAAACCGAGGCGCCACAAACCGCCCCGCCCCCCTTCTCCCTGGTGATTGGGAAGCCCGACCGCGGATGCCTGTCCGGCACGACCGGCCCATGGCCGGGCTACCCACTGTCCACCGCCCAGCAGGCCACCCTCCGGACCGCGCTCACGGAAGGTCCAACGGTGCCCGACGCGGACGAACTGGTTCCGATCACCCTGGTCCGCCTGAACTGCATCGCCTGCCACGCCCGCGGCGATCTCGGCGGCGTGACGGCAAGCCGCAACCCCCATTTCACCGGCAAGGATCCCAACCTCGGCGAACAAGGTCGTCTCCCTCCTCCGCTGACCGGCGTGGGCGCGAAGCTTCGACGCGACTGGCTCCGCGAAGTTCTCGTGAACGGTACCGGCGTACGTCCCTACCTGAACACCCGCATGCCGAAGTACGGCCCAGCCCCCACCGAACCGCTGGTCGATGCCTTCAAGCGTCTGGATGTGCTGCCAGCCGTCGCGGTAGAGGCGCCGGAAGATGCGGACAAAGCCCGGAACGTGGGCCGCGAATTGGCCGGGTCCAAGGGCTTCAATTGCGTCGCCTGTCACACCTTCCGCGAGCGCAGCGCCGCCCCCATCCGTGCGCTCGACCTCACCACTCTGACGCAGCGGCTCGAGCCCAACTGGTTCCAGGCCTACCTGGCCAATCCCCAGCGCTTCTCGCCGCTCACCATCATGCCGTCCTTCTGGCCCGACGACACCTCCCTGCTGCCCGAGGTTCTCGGCGGCCATCCCGCCCGGCAACGCGACGCGCTGTGGCGCTATCTGGAACAAGGCCCGGAAGCCGGCGAACCCCGCGGACTGGTGCTCGAACCGCTGGTCATCGCCGTGAAGGACGAAGCCGTCATGCTGCGGCGCAGTTACCCCGGGATCGGCAAACGCGGCATCGGCGTCGGCTACCCCTCAGGCATCAACCTTTCCTTCGACGCCGGCCAAATGCGGCTGGCCTCCCTCTGGAGCGGCGGCTTCATCGAGGCGTCCGCGGTCTGGCGCGGGCAAGGTGCCGGCAACGTTCAGATCCTCGGACGCGACACCGTGACCTTTCCCGTCGGGCCGGCCTTCGCCGTGCTTCCTTCCCCCGAGACGGCATGGCCCACCAACACCGCCCGCCAGGCCGAAGGTTTTCAGTTCCAAGGCTACTCCCTCGACGCCCAGCAGCGTCCCACCTTCCGCTACGCGTTCGCGGGTCTGCAGCTGGAAGACCGCTTTCTCGATGTCAGCGGCTTGGCACCGAAACCTTACTTCGAACGCACCCTGCGATGGACCGGCAGTGCACCTCCACCCGGGCTGCACCTGCGCGTGGCCGCCGACACGAAACTTGAAGCCCGCGGCGAACGCGACTTTGTAGTTCCCGGAAAGATCAGGCTTCGACTGCCACCGGGCGGTCGACTTCGTCCGACGGAGGGCCAACTGGAACTCCTCCTCCCAGTGACCGATCTCGCCCCGCTCGTCCTGGAATACCATCTGATTGCCACACCATGAACCACCGACTGCTCTTCCTGATCCTGACTTGGGGCCTGACGAGTGCGTTCGCCGAGGAACTGGGCGAGACCTGGGGCACCGCCGATCGCGAAGCCGCCTACTACCGCATCGTCAACCTGCCGTTGCCGCCCGATCTGCCCCTCGAAGCGGGCAGCTTCGTGACACTGCCCGATGGACGCCTCGCCGTGGGCACGCGGCGCGGGGAGATCCTGCTCCTGTCGGGTGCCGCCGAGGATCACCCGCGTCCGTCGATCCAACGATTTGCCTCCGGCCTGGACGAAGTGCTGGGGCTCGCCTACCGCGACGGCGCCTTCTACGCCACCCAACAGACGGAACTGACCCGCATCACCGACACCGACGGCGACGGTCGGGCTGACCGCTTCGACACCCTGAGCGACGTCTGGGGATTCAACCACTACCACGAGTTCGCCATGGGCTCGAAGTTCGACCCCGACGGCAACCTCTGGGTGGCCCTCTGCCTCTCGGAATCCTATTCGTCGAAGGAAAAGTTCCGCGGTTGGGCGCTGAAGATCACCCCGGATGGTCGGACCGTTCCCATGTGCAGCGGCATCCGAAGCCCGTTGGGAGTGGGGACGAATGAGCACGGCGCGATGTTTTACGCCGAGAGCCAGGGTCCGTGGAACGGCTCGTGTTCGTTGAAGCATCTCAAGCCCGGGGGGTTCATGGGACATCCCATCAGCTTCAACTGGTACCCTTCAGCGCCTCACCTGGGGCCCGCGCCGGTCGAACCCAACACCCCGTCGCGCCTGGAGATCGAGCGCCGGCGGGTGAAGGAACTCGTCCCCTACGCCGTGGTGTTTCCTTACAAGAAAATGGGACGCTCGATTTCGGCCTTCGAAGTCTGCCGCGCCGAAGGCCGGTTTGGTCCCTTCGACGGTCAGTTGTTTCTCGGCGACTACACCCTGAGCCTGGTGATGCGCGCCACCACCGAACTGGTGAACGGCGTCTGGCAGGGCGCCTGTTACCCCTTCCGCGAAGGGCTGGCCACCGGGATTCTATCCGTCCACTTCACGCCGCGCGGACAACTGATCGCCGGGGGTACCAACCGCGGTTGGCCCGTGCGCGGCATGAAGGAAAATGTTCTCCAACGCCTCGATTGGACCGGCCGGGTGCCCTTCGAGATGCTGGAAATCAAGGCGCAACCCGACGGCTTTCTCATCCGCTTCACCCGCCCGGTGGACGCCCAACTCGCCGCCAAGCCCTCGACGTACGAGTTGCAGACCTACACGCACATCTACCAGGAAGGCTACGGCAGTCCGGAAGTGGACCACACCCGCCCCACCATCACCGACGTCGTCGTCGCCGCCGATGGCCTGAGTGTCCGACTCCGCGTCCCGGGACTCGTGCAAGGCCACGTCCATGACTTCCACATCCCCGAGCTCCGGTCGAAGGATGGGGAGCCGCTGCTTCACACCCGCGCCTACTACACCCTCAACGAAATACCCCGGCCATGAAGGTCCCAGGCTGTTTCACGGAACGGCGGCGAACATGAGCCCATCAGGACGCAAACGCCTGGGATGGATTCTCGGCGGACTGACGGTGGTCGCCGGGCTGCTGCTGTGGCTGCTGCCGCGCCACGCTGATGCCCCCGAAGGGGAGGTGGCGTACCTCGCGGACGGACGGAAGCTCGTCTTTCAGGGGGCAACCTTCGGCAAGGAGCACACCAACCATCTTTCCCGCACGAGGAGCCGGCTACTGGATCTCCTGGCAAAACTCCCGGGATCTCTGCTGGTCCACCGGAAACTCCTCCCCAACCTGAACCCCCACACGTTCTCACGCCACCACAGCATCACCCTCAGCGAACCCAAGTTGGTGCTGTGGTTCCTTGCAGCACCAGGCGACCAATCCTACCCCGCCCCTCCCCCGCGGAAACCGCCCCCTCTCGCCACGCCGCCGCGGGCGCCCCGTTCCGGGCACCCCTCACATCCCTGGATGCTGCGTTGGAAGATCGTCGCTCCTGACGGAACCGCCCACGGTGGCTCCACCTTCCGTAGCGTTCCAGGCGGCTCCTTGGAGGATCTGCATCCCATCTGCATCGATTCCTACCCCCGCCGGTTGTCGGAGTTCACGGTGCAGCTGTTTCAACCCTGCTCCCCGGACACGAATGGCGTGGACGCGGTGTGGATCGGCGATTTCCGCGTTCAAAACCCGCATCCCAGCCGGGAATCCGTTTGGACGGCCGAACCGCTGCCTGCCCGCCATGAGAGCGGCGGGGTCGTCTGTGTCCTGGAGCGTTTCCAACACCCACCGCTCACGCCGGACACGGCAGGCGCCCGAATCCCCGGGACCCAAGCCAACGCAGCGAACATCCCCAGTACGCCACCCGAGATCAGCCTGTTCGGCGAGCAGATCGACGGCCGAATCCGAGGTCACGGCGTCTCCTCAGGGTTAATTTTTCCCCTCCGAGACGTCCACCGGCGCGCCGAAGCTTCCTTCACCGTCCAGGACCTGAACTCCAAGGGAGGAACCTGGGATCTGCGAGGAGTCATGTTGTTCGACCCCACCGGCAACCTCAGCTA
>CAUJJW010000053.1 GCA_963205105.1 Verrucomicrobiota bacterium
AACAACGAGCAGGAGGCAAACAGCACGCTCGCAATAGCTCGTGCTGGCACCGGTTGTCTGGCGAAGGCGTCACTCATGGCGTGGGAAGTGGCCTAACGCCTGCGTGAGCGACAGGAGGCAGCGGGAAACGGACTCAAGAACCGAACCGGGCCAGGAGGCTGCCTCCTGTTCGCTCGACGCAATGGTTAGCCCTTAATTCCCGTCAGCAAGCGCGGCCGCTCAAGTGCTGTCTTGTAAGATGCGGTGTCAATGAACGGCCAGACGGAGAACTCCCCAGCCGCCATGAACCTCGCGAAGCGTCTGCCCTTCCGGCTTTCCCACCATCCGAGCGTCAGAAGGTTGAGTGGCCAATTGTAGATAATCTCCAGGCAATAGTCGGGCCATTGGTATTCCGTGTCCGAATGGAGGAACACTATCCAGCGAGCAATCTCCGATCGGAGGATCTCCTGAACCGCATGTGGCCCTTCCGCCCTATGCTCCGTGAAATCATCGTACAGTCCCCACGCGCGCTCCTTCACGGCAACGGCCCCGCGATCCCGTGCATCAATCTCCAATTCATCAAAGTCGAAGTTGGAGATGAAGCCACCGACGTATTGTCGGAGTGCAAATCCCAGCCGGTCACGCGAAGGACGGTGGATCATGGCTAACGCCAAGCTATCCGACGCCGGGCGAGGCGGCTAGTCCTCTCAACTGACTGAGCTCCCGGCGTTCGGATGAGCGCTTGGTTAGCATCCTTTCCGCATTCAGCTTGCGAAGGGCGACGGGCAGGATCTGACGAAGGCGACGCATAAGGCGGCAATCAACCAACTAAACGCACTTCCCCCCTTGTCTCCGAGACTGCGCTGACGAAAGCCACCTGACACCAGAACCACGAAAGCGACAGTGTAACCTGTATATAGTGCGAGGAAAAACGAAGGCTCGGAGTATCGGCGATGGACAACGGCGATTTGATAGATGGTCTGAGCCAAGAACGCCGCGAGAACATACGCTTGGAATGGCAGCATGCATTTTCTCCACCACTTGAAATCACTGGAGGGGAGGAGTGTCACGGCGCACATTTTCTGCTAACGCCTGCGTGAGCGACAGGAGGCAGCGGGCTGCAAACTCAGGAGTCGAGCCGAGCGTCAGGGCTGCCTCCTGTTCGCTCGACGCAATGGTTAGCCGATTCTTTGAATCTCGTCTGAACCATACTCCGACTCCTGACCGTGATGTATCAACCACGCACGGGACAGACTGTTTCTCGTGCCCAACTGCACAATGTCTCTGGTGATGCCGTCTCCGGTCGAAGCATGAATTCCGAGGCGCAAATGGACGCTGCCCGCAGGACAAAGCATCTCGATGAAATCGCGACCTCGGAAGCTGTAGCTATGTCGTAATTCGTAGGCCAGCCATTCTGGTCGGGAGCCGTAGACCTCACCGAGAAGCGAGTCCAAAAATGCCTGAACATCCTCTGGTGTCTCTGCCGGAAGCCGCTCGATGAGGAACATGGCGCGCGAATTTGGCTAACGCCTCGGTCTACGACGGCGGGGAGAAGGTCAGTCCTGGAAGCCCCGGTCAAACCGCCGTTCGTAGGACCGAATGGTTCGGCGGCGGCCCGTCGCGTCACTGGCTCGGCGATGCGAGAGGAGCTGATGGGCACACCGCCAAGGAAGCGACGACTCGCGAAACGGTGCAGGGCATATATGGAAACGGTGGCTTGGCCGCCTGGGAAGTCGCTGAAGCGGATGGCCCGTCAGTCGCCTTGCGGGGACCCACCATAGCTCGCGGCTCGTAGAGCCCAAGAGTGAGGCTATCGGACCTGCTTTGCTGGAAGCGCGCGTCAATGGTGACTCGTCCGTCGAACGCCTGCGTGAGCGACAGGAGGCAGCGGGAAACGGTCTCAAGAATTCAATCGAGGGTGGAGGCTGCCTCCTGTTCGCTCGACGCAATGGTTGGCCGAGATCATCGGTGGACTGCTGAGCCGCCCGCAAGAGTGCTGGTGCATCGACGGAAGTCGAACGTCCCGATCTCCGTCCTCTCAACGGACAGAGTAAACGTTCTCCCAGAAGGAAAAGCAGCTATCACGCTGTCAGGGGGTCCATCGTCGTGCATGGTAAGAATGCGTCCCTCCAGACTCGGTGGATCGATGATCTCAAACACCACAGCGGAGACTAGAGGCCTATCGGCTAAACCAATCCGATCGTTGGTTCGGTAGATCTCGCTCGGACCAACACCAAAGGGGTAACCGGCGATATAGTATGCGGCCCGTATCTTGACCTCAACACGGTCGGTCACCCCAGCCCTATTCTGCAGGTCCCGTGTCTCTGTCGCAGGCGCGGCAATATGTGGGGTGGTACTACATGCGCCAAGTAGTAGTGCCAAAGCGATGAGAACGAGTGGACGATAGTCAAACATGGCGGTCGGCGGCCAACGCCTCGGTCTACGACGGCGGGGACGAGGTCAGTCCTGGAAGCCCCGGTCAAACCGCCGTTCGTAGGACCGAATGGTTCGGCGGCGGCTCGTCGCGTCACTGGCGCGGCGATGCGAAAGGAGCTGGTGGGCATACCGCCAAGGAAGCGACAATTCGCGAAACGGTGCAGGGTTCATATGGAAACGGCGGCCTGGCCGCCTGGGAGGCCGCCGATGCGAAAGGCCCGCCAGTCGCTCTGCGGGGACCCACCGTAGCTCGCGGCTCATAAAACCCAAGGATGAGGCTATCGGAGCGGCTTTGCTGGAAGCGCGCGTCAATGGTGACTCGTCCGTCGAACGCTGTGTAGACGGCCTAAATGGCAAGCGAAAAAGTTGGGGCGTCACTATTGACGTTGCCATAGCTGGATAGGCTGCAAAAAGTTGGTTCCATGGATGAAAAGGCGCCTCCCGGGAAGCCCACTCAGAATTCCGCCTCGCAGGGTCGACGGCCCGCCAATGATCCACCGTGGCTGCGTCGGCTTTGGGCCAATCAACGTGTGCCGCTTCCTCCTGATCGCTTGCATTGGTGGAGTGTCCATGTTCAACGGTTCCTGAGTTACGTGCGATCGCATCAACTCCAAGGGCCCGTTGGAGTTCTTGCCAGCCAGTTCCTCGCCGATCTAGCAGTTCGGCAGCCGCCCGCCAGCGATTGGCATCGTGACCAGGTCCGACAGGCTTTGGAGGTTTTCGAACGGGGTATCTGCAACTGGCATTTCGTGGCGGATGAAGTCGGCAAGTTGAAGGCTACCTTTCGGTTGAGACCAGCAGGCAATCAGGACGCACCAACTCCAGAGGTATCCAAGACATTTGGAAGCAATGGGTTACCCACTCGGATGATAGGCTCTCACCCGGAAGTCGGGGAAGGTCCAGGGCAGACCGCAGCATCCACCTCGGATTCGGCCCTTGCAGCCAATTCATGGCAGGAGCGATTCAAGGCTTCGATGCGTTTGCGGCATTACTCGATTCGTACGGAACAAACGTATCGAGAATGGGTTGAGAGGTTTATTCGGTTTCACGGGGATGCGCATCCGGGTTCGATGGCAGAGCCTGAGGTTCGGGAGTTTCTGGAGTACTTGGTGGTGGCAAGGAACGTCTCTGCCAGCACCCAGAATCAGG
>CAUJJW010000054.1 GCA_963205105.1 Verrucomicrobiota bacterium
GCCAGAAATCGACGGCGAGTTTCAGATCGCCGGGTTCGGGCAGTCGGACGAAAGCCGACTCCGCGAGACCAAGTTCTCGAGGGGAGAGACGGGTCAGACGCATCGCGGCGCCGAGGTCCTTCCCAATCCATTGAGACTCCAGTTCATTCGCGCGAGCACGCGCGGCCTCGGCGGATCGATACTGCTCGCGGACACGGTCGCCGGTCCGTGTGAAGCCACGGACCCGGTAGGTGATCACGCCGCTTGCCTGCCTGTGTTGGCTCACTACGAATCGCGCATCGGTTACCTTGCGCTTTCGAGGTCGGAGAGGGTCCGCGGGAGGACTGCGCAGGTCTGAATGGGAGCTTTCGTCCCGCTCCGAGTCGGCTGGGATTTTTGCCACGGAAAGACCCTTCTACATGGCAGAATACATGGCAAGTTAGCATTTCTTGGCACAAATACAGTCATATCCTGCGATTTTTTTCTGACTTCGGATCAGAAGGTTGCAGGTTCGAGCCCTGCCGGCCGCACCATTCAGGCTCAAGCAGTTAGGGAGAGAAAGTGGATCAGCCTCCGAAACGACTGCGCCACTTCTGCGCCACTTTTGAAGGCGTTGGCGACACGCATCGAGCGCTGCATGTTCATCGAAAGCCTGAGTTGAGCGCGCCAATCCCCCCGCCCTCCCTCTGTCGGATGGTCGGTCGAACCCAGCTCTTCTCCTGGGCGGCCTGGTTGGGGCTCCACCTGGGAACCCGTGCCATTCCGGAAATGGAAGAAACCGGCGATGACCAGGAAGTTGAGCTGGACGCGTAGTTCCCAAAATGGGAACCATGGATTGACGCTGCCGATCTTGTTGGGAACAGTATGCACGTCATCAGCCGCAAGCCCCTGCGCGAGTTTGCTGAGAAGCACCCACGTGCCAAGGGCCCGCTTGACGCCTGGTTCGCCGAAGCGAGTCGGGCGGATTGGGCCAGCTTTGGCGACGTGAAGGCCACCTACGGCAGCGCGGACGTGGTGGGCGGCAACCGGGTGATCTTCAACATCGGCGGCAACAAGTTCCGGCTGGTGGTGAAGATGGCCTACAAATGCGGCACGGTTTTCGTGCGCTTTGTGGGAACGCATGACGAATACGACAAGATTGACCCCGAGACGATTTAGCAGGACCGACCATGAAACCCAAAGTCATCCATACCGAGGCCGACTACGAGGCGGCGCTCGAACGCATTGATGCGTTGATGGACGGCGATCCGGATCCCGCCTCGCCCGAAGGTCAGGAGCTGGAACTGTTCAGCCTCCTGGTCGAGCGCTACGAGCAGGAGAAGTTTCCGATGGATCTGCCGACACCGGTGGAAGCCATCCAGTACCGAATGGAACAGCAGGGATTGAAGAACAAGGATTTAATCCCTTACATCGGCAGCGCCAGCAAGGTGTCTGAGGTGTTGTCGGGCCAACGCAGCTTAAGCCTGACGATGATCCGCAACCTGGTGAAGGGGTTGGGCATTCCAGCAGAAGTCCTGATCGGGCGGCCTGGCGCGGAATTGAAACCCGATCAAGAGGTGGCTGAGCTTCGCAAGTATCCGCTAGCCGAGATGCTGAAGCGGGGGTGGTTCGCTGGCTTCACCGGGTCGCTGGCGGAGGCGAGAGGTCAGTTGGAAGACCTTTTCGTCGGGTTTGCCGGTGCGCTCGGGGGTGGTGTCCTGAGACCTGCGTTCAACCGTCAGCATCTCCGCGACGGCAGCCAGCAGGATGATTATGCCCTGGCCGCGTGGCGCATCCGGGTGATGGGCCTGGCGATGAAGGAAAGGCTGCCGACCTATCGCAGGAACACGGTTACGACGGAGTTCATGAGCAAGCTGGCCCAACTGAGTTACCTCGACGCCGGCCCCAGACTCGCGGGTGAATTCCTTAACAAGAATGGCATCCACCTGATCGTCGAGCGTCATTTGCCCAGGACACATCTCGATGGGGCGGCGATGAAGCTACCGGACGGATCACCTTTGATCGCTCTGACGCTCCGACACGACCGGCTGGATAATTTCTGGTTCACCCTCTTCCATGAACTGGCGCATGTTGCGCTGCATCTGGATCAGGAGGGATACGAGGTGTTCTTCGACGACCTGAACGGTGAGGGTCGCGACAAATGCGAACGGGAAGCAGACGCCATGGCCCAGGAGGCATTGATCCCATCCCGCCAATGGAAAGCGTCAGGGCTGGCCAAGCACGCCTCGGCGGAGGCCGTTACAAGGCTTGCCAACGAATTGCACATCAGTCCTGCAATTCCCGCAGGCCGCGTCCGTCATGAGCGGCAGAATTTTATCCTCCTCAGGCATCTGATCGGGCAGGGCAAGGTGCGGTGCCTGTTTCTGGCCATGCCTAACTGAGGCTCGCCACTGCGTCTCTTCCAGCGCCGTCCCGAACGGGCGCGTCAGAGCAAGCTCCTGGCAGTCGTCTTCGCCAAGGAGTATGCGGACCGAAGGTGGGGTGAATCGAGGCCGTCATCGACTGTGATTGCGAGCGTTTGAAGCTCGCTGATCGTGCCGGCGAATCCGAGTTCCACCTTCGGGATCGGAGCAACGCCTGGATCCTTGCGCGAAAATGATTTCCCCCACAGCCGGAGAGAAAGCTACTGATTCGTCTGACCGCAGAATCCAACCAGACTTCTGGCTCGCCAGCCCCAGCGCGGGTCATTATCAGTCGATTTCGCCATGACCGATCCGCGTCCGTACGTCCAGGCGCTGGCGGCGTTCGCTTCTGCCGCCCTGCAGCTGCCCGGCACTTCGACGGCGAAGAAATGGGAGGACCTTCGCACAACATCCGAGCTTGTCTTGCAAGACCACCCATGCGTTCTGAACGCATGGGTGGCACTGAGTAAAACACCCGACAATGATGGCATCCGGAGAGACCTCATCAATGCACTGAGGAATGTTGAGACTCCGGTCCTCAATGCCCTCACCAGACTCCTTCCGGTCGGGCCACCGCAAAACGCATCCGCCCGCGATGTCCACAGCCTCTGCAGCGTCGAACGGGACGGTCGCGGCGTCTTGTTCGCAGGCGATGATGACGTCGCAATCCGTCAGCAACTGCCTCCTGAGGATCCTGCGCTCGCGGTCCAGGTTTACCGTGAGTGGGTCGTGAAGCGTTGCCGCGGCGTAGCTCTGCGCGGCAAGGACCTCCAAATCAGCAACACGGAAGAGGCACTGACGCGGAGGGATCTCCACCGTGTTTACGTTGATCTCGACACCACGTTGACGCTTCGTGTTCCAAATCCCCACGTGCAGGCGGCAGGAAGGAGACCAACAGTCTATGAGCTAAAGACTTTCAGCGCCCTGGAGGTGGTGGTCTTAGGCCGCCACGTCGTCCTCCTCGGTGAACTGGGGTGCGGGAAATCCTCCTTCCTCAACCACCTCGCGGTCTGCCTCGCATGGCACAGCCTTGAACCCGATCGGGGTTGGAATCAGCGGCTCAGCGGTTGGCCAGCCGAGGAGTACGACCTGCTACCCATCCTGGTCAGGATCCAAGACCTGGCGCGCGAACTGCCCGCCGACTCGGCGAGGATCGGTCATGAGGTCCTCTGGCGCCACATGAGGAAGCAGCTGGAGCTGGATCGAATCCCGCCGATGGAAGCTCTGCTTGAAAACGCCCTCCATAACGGGCGCGCGCTGCTGCTCTTCGACGGACTGGACGAAGTGTCTGACGTCGAACTCCGTGAGAAGGTATGTCGACTGATCGATGCTTGTGGCGATCACTATTCCAAGGCACGCATCGTGGTCACCTGCAGAACCGGATACTCCGGGCATCCGCTGGGTCCGATGCCGCAACAGTACCGTTCCTTCACTTTGGACAGATTGCGCAAGGACCAGGTTGAACGATTCATCGACGCCTGGTTTGCCGACCTGGCCCGGCGCGGTGTTTTCACGAACGAAGCCGCCGAACGGGAGGCCCGTTACCTCCGGCGAACCGTTCAGCAACCGTGCCTCGAAGGACTCGCCGCCAATCCGCTGCTTCTTACCTGCATGGCGCTCGGGCACACGCACAAGGGTCACCTGCCCGAGGCCCTGGCTATCTTTTATGAGAAGGCCACCGAGATGCTGCTGTGGCGATGGGAAGAGATCAAACAGGGAGACATGTTGCCTTCGGTCGGGTTGCGTCAACGTCTCCAAGCCGTGGGCAGGACGGACGAAGAGTTCAGGCACCTTCTGAGGCGTCTGGCCTTTGAAGTGTATGTGCGGCCCGGTGACAAGGCCCGCCCTCCCTTCTTGGCGAGGCCCTTGGAGGCGCTGAGGGACTTCTATCCCGACCGGAATCAGCCAGAGAGGTGCACCGCCTGGGTGGATGGCATGATGCAGACCATGCGCGAAGGGGCTATTCTCCGCGGCTCGATCGACACCCCCTGGCCACGCGGCCTGTACATTCTCCTGAGTCCAACCCTTCAGACGTATCTCGCCGGGGCCCACCTGGCCAGCCAGCCACACTTCGTTGAAACCGCGGCGGAGCTTTTCAATCAGAGCGGTCGATACGGTGAGATCGTCCTTTTTGCCGTCGGTCGTCTCGTCCATGTCCTGGGCGATATGCAAAAGCCTCTCGCCCTCGTGAAGGAACTGCTTCCCAAGATCGAATGCCAGGACGATGCGACCTGGCGCAAGGTTTGGTTGGCGGGGGAAGTCATCTCCAAGATCGGCCCGCAGCGCGCAAATGACACAGAACATGGTCGCGAATTGCTGAGCATAATCCGTGAAAACCTGGTGCAACTGCCAGGCCAAGCAGCCCTTCCATCGCTGCTTCGAGCTGAGGCCGGACTTATCCTAGGTCGGCTGGGCGACCCACGTCCTGGTGTGGGGGTGGTGGAAGTCGGTGGGCGAGGGGTGCCTCAGGTCGAGTGGGTCACGATCGAGGGCGGGCCGTTCTGGATGGGGAGCCCCGACGACGAAGGCTATGAGAACGAGCGGCCGAGGTTCCTATGTGAGTTCATCCGGAACGCTTATCGGGTGGGCAAATACCTGGTGACGCTCGGGCAGTATGAGAATTTCGTGGAATCTGGCGGCTATCGAAACAGGCGATGGTGGACTGAGGCTGGCTGGGCGTGGAGGGAAAGTCGGAGAGTGAAATGCCCAGAAGAGCTCCAGTTCGGATACTCAGTAATGATGGAGGCAAATCTGCCGCAAGTCGGGGTAAGCTGGTATGAAGCGGTGGCGTATTGCCGATGGATGACGGAGGAAATCGGAGCCGAGAGCCTAGGATTGCCCCAGGGTTGGGAGGTGCGGTTGCCGAGCGAAGCGGAGTGGGAGCGGATGGCGCGGGGTACTGAGGGAAGGCAGTATCCGTGGGCAGGTCCGCTGGTGCAGCCCGCGGACAGGCAGTCCAATTTTAACGAATCCAAGATCGGTGGGCCGAGTGCTGTGGGGATGTTCCCGAAGGGAGGAACGCCAGAGGGGGTGATGGATGCGGGAGGGAATGTGTGGGAGTGGACCCGGAGCCTTTGGGGTAGCGATCTCCGTACGCCTCAGCACAAGTATCCTTATGACCCGAAGGATGGTCGGGAGGATCAGGATGCCGGTGACGGGCAAAGCCGCGTGTTGCGGGGAGGCTCCTGGTGCTGGTCTTCGGATGGCTTGCGCTGTGCCTTTCGCCGCAGGTTGCCCCCAGGATACCGCTCTGGGGAAGTGGGTTTTCGGGTGGTTGCGTTGCCCAAGGTGGCGTGAAAGCGATCGCTGTCCGCCTGGCCAGATTCGCTCGGAGGCCCGCTCCGATAAGGCGGTGCGGTTCGTGTAGACTCCCAGCAGGGCGAGGATCTCACTCCCCTGGGTGCTCAGGACCAGCGGTCCGTTGCGGGTAAACCGCATTCGAAGCCGACGCGAAGCACCTCCCAGTTCATCGACAAGGCCGGCGCCGACCTCCTCTTCCAACTCATCAGCCAGCGCTACGAACGAGGCTCCATCATCCTCACCATCAACCAGCCCTACAAAGCCTGGGCCAAAATCTTCAACGACGAGGCCTCCCTCGCTTCCGCGGTCCTGGACCGCCTCCTTCACCACGCCGAAACCATCGTCATTGAGGGCAAGAGCTACCGCATGAAGGACCTAATCGAGCCGGTGCCCTGAGCCATCCACCCTCGCCACCTCCTCCCATCACCCACCCCTCGTTCGCGCACCCGTCACCCGGTTTTCAAACCGCTCGCTTTACCAGGTGTCCTCACCGCTGCGCACACACGCGAACCAACCCGTTCATTTTTGCCGCTTGAAAAGGAGTGTCACCAGGGCGGTGTCTCCCACCTTTCCGTCGGACATCAGCTCGCGGACTTCGACTTCCATGGTGCCGGCGTCCTTCTTGCGGTGGACGAATCCGAGACGCATGGACTCGCCCGAGGCGGAACTACCCTCGTACTTAAGCGTGGCAACGCCGCCGTCGGCGATCCATTCCCCTTTGCCGAGACGTCCGCTCTGGCCGACGGCGAAATGGCGCACTTTCCTGTCGTTCTCGTCGAAATAGATCATGGCCATGCTCTCATCGTCGTCGCTCTTGAACCGCGACACGACGAGTGAAGGCTGGACCCCCCATTCGTAGCTGAGCTTCAGCATGCCGCCGCTGTCGGTCTCCGCGGCCCACTTGCCGATGAGCCATTCGACGCCGCCTTCTCGCATACGACCGGCGAGGTCGGCGGCGGAGACCGCGGCGGCAACAAGCAAAGTGGTTGTGAGCGCGAGAAAGGTGGAAAGGAGTCGTGCGTAGCTCAATGGGTGCATGGGGAAGAGTCCATGCCGGAACGACAGGAGAATCAAGCCGACAAGTGGGCACTTTTCGGGGCGGTCGCGCATGGCATTCCGTGTGCCAGGCGTGCCGAGCCCGGCGGCGTCAAGGCGCTGACCCAGGACGGGTGGATGATGTTAGCGTTGAACTTCATCCTGACCTCGTAGGGTCAAGTAACTCACGCGGCTTCCCCTTAGTAGAAGCGAAGTGGTCCACCCAGCCTTTCTCTGGACGTGATTTCGCCTGAATCAGCACCGATATTCGCCGATTCCACGCATTAACCACCAGGTTTCCAGGGCGTTTGACGTTCTTGCCCCATCGGGCTACGCAAGTTGCACGAGGATAGCGCATTGGAAGTATTTGACGCTACGCGATTCATCTGATGCGGCGCCGCAATTCGGCATTGCCGCAGCTCTGCAATGCGGTATTGCTGAATGAGTGAGCACCGTGGTCCAAATCAACTAGCGTGGGACGTTCACGATCCCCAAAGAACTTCGCGCCAAGTATGGCTTGGATCGTCAGGCGATTCTCGAGGAAACGCCCGACGGTCTCATCCTGCGTCCGGCAGCCACCTACCCGGTCGAGATCTATTCCGCTGAGCGTTT
>CAUJJW010000055.1 GCA_963205105.1 Verrucomicrobiota bacterium
TCGACGTTGAACTCGAAATTCAGCCGCAGACTGCGGGGGTCCCAGTTGGTCGAGCCGACCAGGGACCAGCCTTCGTCGATGACCAGCAGCTTCGAATGATCGAACGGGGGTGGGCTGAGCCAGATCCGGCAGCCCCGCTCCAACACCTGCCACCAGTGCGCGGTGGATGCCCATTGCACGAAAGGCAGGTTGCTCCGTGAGGGCAGCAGGATGTCCACCGCAACGCCCCGCATCGCGGCCAAGTTGAGTGCGGCAATCAACGTCGGTTCCGGCAAAAAGTAAGGTGTGGCGATGCGCACCGAGCGCTTCGCCGCCACGAGCGCCGCCAGGATCGTCCACCGCAGCCGTTCAAAGTCTTCATCCGGTCCGTCGGCAATCCCCCGCGCCACCACCGCGCCCCGCCGTTCCAGTGGCGGGAACCACGCATCGCCACGCAACGCTTCCCCGGTGGTGAACAACCAGTCATCAGCGAAGCATTCCTGCAGGTGCGCCACCACCGGACCTTCCATCCGGAAGTGCAGATCTCGAACCGGGTGTGCCGGCTCCTTCGAAAGCCAGTGACCGGCGCGGATGTTCAGCCCGCCGGTGAACCCCGTGCGGCCATCGACCACGAGGATCTTGCGATGGTTGCGCAGGTTCATTTCCAGCAGACGACGTAGTGGGAACGTCCGCATGAACCGCGCATGAGGCACCTTATCCTGGCGAAGTGCCCCGAGGATGGAGGGCCAGGAATAGCGCGTTCCGGTGGCGTCAATGAGGACCCGGACTTCCACGCCACGTCGCACGGCCTCCCCCAACGCGCGGACAAAAGCCAGCCCGACCTCGTCCCGGTCAAAGATGTAGGTGGACAGGGTGACGGACCGGGTGGCCTTGGCGATGGCGTCGAGCATCGCGGGGTAGGCTGCATCGCCGTTGATCAGGGGTTCGACGCGGTTGCCCGGCAGCAGGGGACGGGTGAGGGCTCTGGCAGCGGAACCAGCGAGTGAGGCGAGGTGACGGCGGTCGGCTGGAAGCAGTTGAGCCAATTCTTCCGGAGAACAGGCGCCGACCGTCTGCCGGGCCAGGAACCGCTCCAATTCACCCCGCAGCGTGGAGGCCCGTCGCTTGATCCGGTTCACCCCTAGAATGCAGTAGAGCAGTGTGCCCAACACCGGCACGAACCAGACGAACGACACCCAGAGCATCGCGGCCCGGGAATCCCGCTTGTTCAGCAGGGCATGAGCCGAGCTGAACACCGACAACAGGACCGCCAGTCCGGCCAGCGCGTATTCCCAGGCATTCATGCGTGCATCTCTTTGACCGTTTCCACGGTGGGATGGACCACGTGCTCGTTCATCACAGTCCGCATCATTCCTGAGTCTCCGCTGGCAGGCCCAGCGTTTGGCGGAGGATTCTCCGTTCCTCGGCCGGGAGCACGAGCAGGGAGCCTGCGTGTTGGGTCTTGAGGTAGTCGATTCCGGCGCGAAGCAGGCGCAGCGGGATTTCCAGGCGGTCCTGGTCCTCGGGCGAAAGGACATCCAATGCCTCCGACCACGCCGTCGCCCAGGCGTCGTAGGCGTCGTGGTTGAGCGGGCTGGCGGCGAGTTTCGGCAGGTGTTGCACCAGCGCATCCCCGAGTTGGGCGAGCCCACCATGGCGGGCGAAGAGGGGCAGAAACTCGCGGAGGCGTGTGGTCCAACGCTGGGGATCGGTGGTGTGGGCCAGGATGTTCTGGATCACCTGCTCGGCATAGACTGGGATCCCGGGGGTGATGACTTTAGGGATGGCAACTGTGCAAGGGGTAGCCAGGAGGCTGGCGAGGTTTTGCAGAGCGAGCTCTGACAGTCCGGAATGGGCGTGAAACAGCGCGATCAGACTCAGTGCTTGCGAAATCACCACGGTCGAAGCACCGGGTAACTGGATCACCTTCGTAAGGTCAGCCACCGCTGTTTCTGGCTCATCGGTCAAGGAGAGTAAATGGCCCCGATAGCATAGCGCCAATGCAAGTCGCTCTGCGGAAATCCCTTCGACTCCAATTGCTCGAGAAATGTCCGCGATCGCCTCGTCCTCCCGTCCTTGCGAAAAATTCTGCTGACTGCGGCCGATGAGTGCTAGTGCCGCTCCGTCTGCCGACACTCCAGGCATGTCGACAACTCGCGACAGATCAGCAATCGCCTCGTCATGTCGCTCAGCTCTGCCGTATTGAAAGCCGCGGCCTATCAACGCCGATTCCAAGGCCAGCGCCGGGGCATCTTGGATTTCGATGGCGCTTGTGAAGTCGGCGATCGCCTCTTTGCCATCGAGGTGAGTTCCGCGTTGGACGAAAGACCACGCCAAAAGTCCCGGCATGATTCCCGGCAACCGAATGACTCGGGTCCAATCTTCGATGGCCTCCTCAGTGCTACCGAACCTAGAGAAGGCAGCACCTCGCATATTGAGCGCGAGAGCAACTTCTGCCACCGATGCTGCCTTCGAGTCGATTACCCGGGTGAAGGCTTGGATTGTTTCTGTCCATTCCTTCCGAGCCCACTGGATCCACCCAAATCTGCTCCAATCCGCTGGCAGATCGCTTTCCTCGGCAAGGCAGCGGGCACGGATCAGGGCTTCATCGTCGCACGCATCAGGTGACAGGTTGTCCAAGCCTTCGCGAAGGATTTCGTGGCGTAGGTTTGGCGCGCCCGACTCGAGCAGGGCGAGGGCTTCGGCGTAGTAACGGTGATCGGGCGATGCCGAACCGAGTTGCGCCAGGCGCTGCTCGATATCCTGTCGGTCGTGCCAGACGCGCAGGAAATCCACGATGAGGGCGAGCGGCTTGCGGTTATGGGTTTCCTTCACCTGCAAGGCGAGGCGCATCAGGGGTTCCGCCAGTTCGTAAAAGACCTCGCGGCCCAGGGACTGGAATCGCAGGTAGTGCATCTCCCGCAGTTGCCGGAGTTGTCCGCTGATGGTGCCCTGCGAGGTGAACAGTCCCTCGGCGATTTGTTTCACCGGGATGGGGCGTCCGTGGTGGCAGAGCAGTTGGACGATTTCCCGCTGGAGCGGCGTGAGCCAGCGGAGGCGCTCCTGGTAGTAGCTGGTGAGCTGACGGTCCACCATTTCCTCGAAGGGACGCACCAACTCGTTCAGCGCCGTGCGGTTCAGGAATTCGGAAAAAATGAGGTAGAGCCGGGGATTCCCTCCGGCGAGGTCGTGGATGGCGGCGACCCGGGCTTTGCCGGTGGGCGTCTCGAGGAATTCGAGCAGATCGGTCTTTTCCTGGAGCCGGGCGATGTTCTTCAGCAGCAGGCGGGCGTCCTCGACCGAAAGGGGCTCGAGGTGTCGGGTATCGAAGAATCCGAAGAACGGTTCGGTGCGTTCGGACACGCCGGAGAACAGAGCTTGGGCGGTGCCGATCGTGGCGAACACCGGGTGATTTTGAACGAAGGCCCGCCATCGGAGCAGTTCCGCTTCGGGCAAGGTTCGGAACAGCGAGTCGAGGTTTTCCATCAGCACCACCAGGGTGCGATTGCCAAGATCGCGAAGCAGGGACTGCCCCAGCTTGTCCTCGGCGGCCAGGGCTTCGAGACCGGCCAGTGCGCGGACGGTTGAGGCAGGGAATTCGTCGGGGTAACGCGCCGACAGACTGCGGTAGATCAGCACGAGCAGCTTAAGGAAACTGGTGGCGATCTCGTCCTCGTTGAGCCAGGCGAAGCGGGCGCGGTCCAGAAGGTCAGCTTGCTGAAGGCGATGGTGGATCAGCGTGATGAGGTGGGTCTTTCCGGCGCCACGGGAACCGATGAAGAGCAGGTGGTGTTTGTTGCCGGTGACGATGCTCTCTCGGATTTTCTCCACGCTGTCAGAGAGCAGGCTCTCCCGCTGGACCAGGATTTGTTCCAGGGCCTCGGGCCGCGTCCACTGGGGGGAGAAATGGGACAGGAACGGGGTTTCGTTCATATCAGGAAAGGCTCCGGTTCAGCCGCCACCAACGGCGAATCAGGGACAGGTAGAACCGGTATTGGTTCTCCGGGGTCCGAGTGAGGTAGTGGTCTTGGCAAAGGAGCTTGAGCAACGCACGGAGGCGTTCGTCGTCGACGGCCCCAGACATGTTCACTTCACGGCGGATGGCCTGGAAATCCAGCGGTTCGTTTACCGCAACGGCGTCGAGAACCCCGAGGGCAAGTTTTTCGTCGGGACCGTAATAGGGCCGGAGTCGGTCCCGGTAATGCTGAAGATCCCAGTCGTTGGTGTCGGCGGTGATTTCACGATCCAGCAGGTCTTGGATGGTCTTCGGCGTGGTGGCGTCGGCTTTTGGTAGGCGCGAGACAAGGCGGTGGATGTAGAAGGGAACATGGCCCACGGCGGAGGCGAGTTCGGTGGCACATCGATCCCAATCGTCGCACCGGATGCCATCGCCTTGAAGCAGAGTGCGGGCCAATTCGACACCATGTTTTGGCGTCAAGGGTCCGGGTTGGATGTGATCCATCCGGTTCAGAGGTGATCCATTGTAACCCTGCGCTTTCAGCCCGGTGAGCACGTGGTGAAGACCAATGGAGCCCGTCAGCAGAAGGCGAATGCGGTCGTGGTCCTGGCCCAGCGCGCGGAGCATGTCCAAGACCTGCATGGCGACCTCGGGGCTCTCGCGATGGGAAATGTTGCTCAGCAGGAAAGGAACCTCATCCCACAAGAACAACATGCGATGCCCGGGGCCTTGGTCGCACATGGCTTCTTCGATGTCGGCGAAAGTTCGGCGGAGAACCTCCTTCCACGGGGCTGGGGTGCCATCGGGCAGTTTCACCAAGCCGGCAATTTCCAACCCGCCTGCCTGACCCAGCAGCTTGTGCATCGACCGTAGGACTCGTGTGGTACGGCTGAGTGCCGCCGCGGACAGGCGATAAGCCTGAGTCGCGAACTCGGCCGCCGTGTGAATTCCACCAAGATCGCACTTGGCGGTGACCCAGTCAGCGGGTGGAGCTGCGTGCATTTTGACCATGATCTGGGTCTTTCCGATGCGCCGTAAATCGTTCATGTAGATGCTTCTGCCTTTGAGAACGCTCCACATGCTGGCGATGAGATCGTCGCGCCCCACGATCTGATTTGGAGCCAATTGCCCGCCTGGATTGCTGCTCATCTGGGGGTGATGATATTTCACATGTCGCATTGGAAATAAAGTATTAAGAGTTGGATATCGCATTAAAAGTAGCAGATTAATAAGGCAAGCCCTTCCACGGGCGAAAACCATCACGCGAATCGGATGCAGAGGATCGCGGGAAACTGCCGTGCTGAGAACCCGCACTAAGTGTCCGTCCCCCTGTTACTGAAAGGCAGGATGTTGCCCGGCAGAGTCGGGGCGAGATCCCGTTTTGGTGCAGACCTTTCGGCCTGCTGCCCGCATTTCCAACCACTTGGCCTAGATCAGCTCGTCCAGTGGCGAAAGTCGGGCTGGGTGCCGGTCAGACTGATTGCCTGTCCCCCTGTCGCGTCAGGAACCCTTACTGGGTGTCCGTCCCCCTGTTGGAAGGAGCGACCAAGTGACTGTCCCTCTGTTGCTGTCCCCCTATTTCTGGAATCCGACACCGTGGCGCGCTTCAGGTTCTTGAACCGGAGCAGGGTGCCCGAACAGGGTGTCTGTCCCCCTGTTGCTGTGCCGAATCCCACACTAGGTGTCTGTCCCCCTGTGATGCCGAGGGGCAGCGACCATGTGCCTGTCCCCCTGTCGCGCCAGGAATCCCAACTGGGTATCTGTCCCCCAGTCGCCGCTCCCTCCAGGGGAAACCCATCGCGCCGAGCGGATGCTAGGGTCAGCGACTAGGTGCCTGTCCCCCTGTTGCTTGTCCGCACCGTACAGGTTGTCTGTCCCTCTGTTGGTGATCCGCCCCATTCAAGTTGCCTGTCCCCCTGTAGCTGGAATCCGACAACGGGGGGGCGGTTCAGGTTCCTGAGGGCAGTCGACCGGAAATCCTTTGGGCACGAAGTTGTTCCGATTCTTTGAGTGGTTCGCTGGTCGGCTGGGTAAGGGAGGGCGTGGGCGCCGAAGGGCGGCCCGTCAAAACCTGAACCCTGAACCATCCATGATGACCATGAACCACTTGAAGCGAGTAATGGCCGTGCTACTCAGTCTCCCGTTGTTGAGCTCCTTCGCTGGGTCCGAAGGTTTCACCGGGAAATCGAACATCTTGGAATCGCCCAAAGGGGCGGCCTTGCGCGTCAAGGTCGTTCCGGGTCTGACTGTCGACCGCCTGGAGCGTGCGCCCATGAAGGAGTCCCCCAAAGGTGCGGCTCTTCGAGTGCGTCGGGTTCCAGGGGTGACTCCCGATAGAATCGATCGAGGTGTGCCCAAGCGGTCGCCGCGATCCGAGGTGAACTTCCCCGCGTTTGGACGAGTGCACTGAACGGAGAATTCCTCCGCGACTCAACGATGGCGGACGAGGCACTTCGTCCGCCATCGCCGGTGCGGAAACCCGAGGGATCCATGCTTTTCTTTGGAAAAACGAAAACAAAAGGGCCAGGGCTGGTGGAACACCATCCCGACTCCGTGCAGGTGGTGGGAGATCACCCGGAGCTGGAGCCTTTAGGTGTTGAGAAGGGCTCGACATCGATGCCCACGCTGGAGGCCGAAGCCATGGATGCGCTCGACCGGAAAGCGATGGAACGCTTGCTGAGAGGCGAAGAGGAAGCCCTGCGCGAGCTGGCGGAGCGCTATGGCGCCCGGGTGGTTCGGTTTTTGCACCGATTGGTGGGCAACTCCCACGACGCCGTCGACCTCTGCCAGGAGACCTTTCTGAGAGTCTACCGGTACCGGGCTGAGTTTGATCCGAGGCGTTCCTTTCGGATCTGGCTGTTCACCATCGCGGCGAATCTTGGCCGAAATGTGCTGAGGGCGCGGCGTCGGTTCCTGCGCGTCTCGCTCGAGGACGAGACACGGGGGCCTGCGACACCTCGGGTGCTGGACATCCTGGCTGCGGAGGACCCGCAACCCGATGAATCCGTGGAACGTTCGGAACTCCATGAGGCGGTGCGCGGAGCCTTGGAGCGGCTTTCTCCGGATCTTCGGTCGGCGGTCCAGTTGGTGGATTTGGAGGATTACTCGACTCTGGAGGCGGCCAAGGCGTTGAGGATCCCGCCGAGGACGGTGGAATCCCGGCTGTATCATGGGCGACGTCGGTTGCGACAGGTTTTGGCTCGGTGGTTGTCGCGCGTGGCGCTGCCCATGGGGGTGGTGCCGCCAGCTTAGCCAACGATTCAGTTGGATCTCACGCAAAGGCGCAGAGACGCAAAGAAGGACCAGCCAAGAAAGAGACAAACGCACAGAAAGACTCGCGAACCAAAAGGTGTGGGTTGACGGAGGGCTCCCGACTCAACGCATTCATCACATTTCTTGGCGTCTGCTTTGCGTCTTGGCGTGAACTCCATCAATTACAACTGAATCGTTGGCTAAGGTCTGGCTCGCTCACCTGCGTGCCACTTCAAAAGCTCGCATGAGTCGCAGCGGATGATCCGTCTGGATCAGGTCGATGCCCCATTCGATGGCTTGAAGGTAGTCCTCCACCCGCTCATGCCGGCCGAGGGCGTCCGAGAAGACCTGGATGTTCAGCGCGTGGCATCGCGAGATCAAATCCTTCGAGAGAATCTCCCATGAGGCATCGACCGCGTAAGGCTTCAGGGTCGCGGCGAGTCCTTCCAAGTGGTCGACCGAACGCAGCGGCGGCAACCTGCGAATCCGTGGATTGATCTCCTTCAAGCGCAGCAAGTAGTCCGGCGACTGATACACCACGGTTCGCGTTTCCAGCCTGTGACGTTCCACGCTCTCAGCCAGTGCCTCCGGTGAGATGGCCTTGGCGTCAAAGTAAAGTTCCGCTCTTCCCTGAATGGCCGTCATGAATTCGTCCAGTGTTGGCACTCGAATCGGCGCCTGAGCACGACTGAACCCGCTTCCGGCACTCAGGCGGTCCACCATCGCCGAAGTCAGGGAGGTCAGCGGCCCCGAACCGTCCGTGGTGCGATCCACCGTACGGTCGTGCAGGAGATAGAACTTTCCGTCGCTCGTGGTGCGCACATCAAATTCGACAAAATCGGCCCCCATGCGGATGGCTTTCTCAAAGGCGGGCAGGGTGTTTTCGGGCGCATAACGTCCGGCACCGCGGTGCAGCGAAAAACGCACGGGCCACGCCTTGAAACGCTGCCTCAGCCGGTGTGCGATCAATTCCTCAGGAAGATCCGTTTGCAGCCAATCGGCGCCGGCCTCGACCGATTTGTCCCAGAACTCCGGGCGGTCCCAGGCGCCGAGGTTCTTCGTCTGAACCTTGACCCCCAAGGCATGGAAAGCCCGGCAGACCTCCGGCGTCACCTCGTGGGCATCGATCTCGACCGCGGCCAGATGATGGGCTGTTGCCCACGGCTGGATGCCACAATCCGGATGCCACTTGGCCATGATGGCGATGCGGCCTGCCGACGCAGCGTGAACGCGGCGGAGGTGTTCGAGCCGGTCAAAAACCACCACCTGCCGCTCCATGCCGGCCTGGAGAATCTCGGCGGCCAATTGCTCGGGATTCACGGCCTTGCAGTCCAGGTACAGATTCAGGCGATGCCGGGCCAGTTCCAGGCAGTCCGCTAGCGTCAGGACGCGCTCCCCCTGGAAGCGCGATGCGAAGGCGACACCCAAGTCCAGCCTTTGGAGTTCCGCCAGCGTATGACCCGACACCCGCCAATCCGGGGAACCTCCGGCCGCAAGCCGATCCTCATGGGACAACACGTGCTGCCCATCCCCCGTCAACCGTACGTCCACCTCCGCCCATTCCAGTCCGTCCTCGATGCAGCGGTCGAGCGCTGGTCGGGTGTTCTCCGGCGCCTGCCGGGCTTCCCCGCGGTGAGCCATCACTTGAAACGATCGCGGCGGACGAACCGGCTCGAAGAACTCGAACCCTGGCGCCGCGACGATTCGCGGCCCCGCAAAACAAGCAACGAGTCGGCCCAGGTGCACGAGAATATAAGCAAAGCGGATGGCCGTACCGACAGCGCACGTTCGCATCCCTCGTACCTTGACTCGTTTCTGGCCTCGGCTTCAACGCAGCATCCGTCACATTCCAGGGCGGTCGCGCCGGGGCAAAGCATCCGCCCCGGCGGCAAGCGCTTCGGTCGATCCTTGCCGGCAAAGGCTTTCCGAAATGCGTCCCCGTATCCGGACTATTATGGGTGCGACGTGCCCCTTCCTTGGCTGCGGTTGGCGGAGTGCTCGGAAGGCGTGACACAGTCCCCGTCAACGGATCCCCCTTGGGATGAGTCAAGCCAACCGGAAGGGCAGATTCAGGCTTCGCGCGATCCATGTTCACGGTTCCCAGGCGGGGGGGAGGATGCCTAGGATTCGCTCCATGCACTGGAAGGAAAGGCTGGCGTTGGCGTGGATGGTGGCGATGGCGGCAGGGTTGGTTGGGTGTCGTTCGGTGTCTTCCTGGACCGGGAATGGTAGCGATTCCCAGTTGCGCAATGCCCTCACCTTCCATGCCTCCTTCGACCGGGGCACGGACGCGGACTACTCGACGGGCGATCCTTGGATCTATCAGGCGCCGACGATGGACCGGATCAAGGAATCCAAACCGGGGCTTCCGGCGGGGGACCTGGTGAAGGTGGTTCCTGGCGAAGGCCGCTATGGCGGGGCGTTGCGATACGCACGGAAGTCGGAGTCCGTCATCTACTTCAAGGGCAAGGACAACGTGCCGTGGGCGGCGCAGGAGTGGGGGGGGACGATTTCATTTTGGCTGCGGACCGATTTCAAGGAACTGGCGGACGGCTACACCGATCCGATGCAAGTCACGACCCGGGCATGGAACGACGCGGCGATCTTTGTGGAGTTTGAAAAGCGCACGAACGGGGTGCCGTTCCGGCTGGGTGCGTACGCGGATTTCAAGGTGTGGAATCCGAAGAATCGGGACTGGGGAAAGATTCCGAAGCCGGAACTTCCGCTGATCACGGTGAACGGACCTCCCTTCTCCGGGGATCGGTGGACGCACGTGGCGATCACCTGGGAGAAGTTCAATACGGGCAAGGCGGAAGGGGACGCGACGCTGTACCTGGACGGGGTGGCGATCGCGACCCTTCGGGACCGGACCCAGACCTTCACGTGGAATCCCGCGGATATTCGTCTGATGCTTGGCGTGGGCTACGTGGGGTGGATTGATGAGGTTGCGGTGTTTCGTAGGTCGTTGACTCCAGAGGAGATCCAGAAAGTGCGAACCCTGCCCCAGGGAATCCGTTCCCTGCTTCGTCGCTAGCATGGGGCTGGCGGAACCGACAGTTCCCTCGACAGGGAGAGCGGGGTTCGGGTTACATCGCGGACCTAAATGGGACGGATGAACTCGGAATTGCTGACCCGGGCCAAGGAGCTCGGATTTTCGGACCGTCAGATCGCTCATCTGACGCGGTCCACGGAGGACGAGGTTCGGGCATTGCGCCGGAAACTTGGCCTGGTGCCGAGCTATCGCTTGGTCGACACCTGTGCTGCCGAGTTTGAGGCGTACACCCCGTATTATTATTCCACGTACGACCGAGGGGACGACGAAGCCAAGCCGAGCGATCGTCGCAAGGTCATGATCCTGGGTGGGGGGCCGAACCGGATCGGGCAGGGCATTGAGTTCGATTACTGCTGTGTGCACGCGGCGTTTGCCCTGAAGGAGGAGGATTTCGAGACGCTCATGGTGAATTCGAATCCGGAGACGGTTTCGACGGACTACGACACCAGCGACAAACTGTATTTCGAGCCGCTGACCCTGGAGGACGTGCTTCACATCTACGAGCGGGAGAAGTGCTGGGGAGCCATCGCGCAATTTGGCGGTCAGACGCCGCTCAATCTGGCCCTGGGCTTGCAGAAGAACGGCGTGAACGTGATCGGAACCTCGCCGCAAAGCATTGAAATCGCCGAGGACCGGAAACTGTTCGCCGCGATGCTGGACCGGTTGGGCATTCCGCAGCCGCCCAACGGTTTGGCCACCAACGAGGCGGAGGCCCTGGCGATTTCGAAGCGCCTTGGCTACCCCGTGCTGGTGCGTCCGAGCTTTGTGCTGGGCGGGCGCGCCATGCAGATCGTGTTCTCCGACACCGAACTGCAGCATTACATGCGCTTTGCCGTCGAGGCCTCCCCGGAACGGCCGGTGCTGGTCGACAAGTTCCTGGAAGACGCCACCGAGGTGGACGTCGACTGCATCGCGGACGTTGGCAATTTCAAGGACCCTTCCGAAGGCACCATCGTGATGGGCGGGATGCTCGAGCACATCGAGTTCGCCGGGGTGCATTCTGGCGATGCGGCCATGGTCCTGCCGCCACACACGCTCACCAAGGAGGTCATCGACACGATCCGGCAGCACACCCACGCCATGGCGCGGGAACTGCGGGTGAGCGGCCTGATGAACGTTCAGTACGCGGTGCAATCGGGGAAAGTGTACGTCCTTGAAGTGAATCCGCGCGCCTCACGGACGGTGCCGTTTGTCAGCAAGGCCATCGGGGTGCCGCTGGCCAAACTCGCGGCCAAGGTCATGGCGGGGAAGAGCCTCAAGGAACTCGGGTTCACCGAAGAAATCTGGCCGTCCTACTGGGCGGTGAAGGAATCGGTGTTCCCGTTCAACAAGTTCCTCGGCCAGGACATCATTCTGTCACCGGAAATGCGGTCGACGGGCGAAGTGATGGGTCTGGATGCGGACCTGGGCGTGGCGTTCGCGAAAAGCCAGATGGCCGCCAGTTCGTCGCTGCCGTTGCAGGGCCGGGTTTTCATCAGTGTCAGCGACGCCCACAAGCCGAAGGTGGCCGAAGTGGCGAAGTTGTTCGCCGATCTCGGCTTCGAACTGATCTCGACGGGCGGCACCGCGGCCGTCCTGGAAGAGGCCGGTCTCAAGGTGCAGCGGATTCCCAAGCTGAACGAGGGCCGCCCCAACGCGGTCGATTTCCTGAAGAACAAGGAGATTCATTTCGTGATCAACACCCCGAGCGGAGCCAACCCGCGGGCGGACGAGGTGAAGATCCGGAGCACCTCGGTGATGACGGGAACGCCGATCATGACGACGCTGTCGGGAGCTCGTGCAGCCGCCCTGGGCATCGCGGCGTTGCGCAAGCAGGGCTACGGCGTTCGCACGATCCAGGAGTTCCACTGACGCGGCGGCGCTCGCCTTGAGCGAGCGGGTTGATGCGGGTCAAGGCTTCTGGGGCAGATCCGGTGATCTAATTCTCCCCAGGAAGCTTGCCAGCGCGCGCGGGTCGCCGCGTGATGGACGCGGGCCAGCAACCCGCCACCCTCGTGGATGAGACGCTGATCATCGACCTAGTCTACGTGTTCGCCTTCTGCGCAGGAGGCGTTTTCTTCGCGGTGGCCCCGTTCGCGGTCGTGCACCTCCTCCAGGCGCGACGGACCCGTCAGGTGGCCCACAAGACCGAGCAGATGGTCGAATGCGGCATGCCCCCCATCGGGGACGCCTGGATCCGGTACTGCGCCACCTACTACCTCTACGCGCTCGTCTTCGTGGCGTTCGCCGTGGACGTCCTCTACCTGATCCCGGTCGCCGTGGTGTACGACCGCGTCTATCCCATCCGCGACCTCGTCGAGGTGCTGATTTTCGTCGGCATCCTCTCGTTGGTCATCGTCTACGCCTGGAAAAAAGGAGTGTTCGAATGGAAACGCCGGACCAGCCCAGCCCCCAAGTGAACTCCGCGCCCAATCCCACTCCCACCGGCCCCGTGGGCGATGGCGAGCCGGCACCGGATTGTTCGTCGATTGTGCGGTTCGCGAAGCTGGACGAATTGCTGGCGCTGGGGCGGGCAAACTCCCTGTGGCCGCTGACCTTCGGCCTCGCCTGCTGCGCCATCGAGATGATGGCGGCGGGCGCGTCCCGGTTCGATATCTCGCGCTTCGGTGCCGAAGTGTTCCGGCCATCCCCGCGTCAGGCGGACGTGATGATCGTCGCCGGAACCATCAACCGGAAGATGGCCCTGGCGGTGAAGACGCTCTACGACCAGATGCCCGAGCCCAAATGGGTGATCGCCCTCGGCAACTGCGCGATCTCCGGCGGACCGTTCGTTTTCCCAGGTCAGTACGCGGTGGTGGAAGGCGTGGACAAGTTGTTCCCGGTCGATGTCTACGTCCCCGGCTGCCCGCCTCGCCCCGAGGCGCTGATCGAGGGAATTCTGGCCCTGGAGGAAAAAATCACCGGCAAGAGACGTTGGCCCCGGGTCCCGCCCCAATGACCCCGACACTCGACGAACTGAACCAGGCATTTTTACGACTCCTGACGCCCGCCCCGGCGCTTGGGACCGCCTGCGAAATGCACGACGCCACGTCGTGTGAGGGGAAAGGCGTTTCTCCGAACCCAGCTCCGACGCCTCCGCCGACTTCGGCGCCCGTCCCCCCCTGTCGGATCGTGGAAGGCAAGACCAAGGGGTACCACTTCGATGCCGATCTCGCACCGGATCAGATCGTGCCCGCCGGTCGACTTCTGGATGAACGCGGCTTTGCCATCGACGCGGTGACCGGCGTGGACTGGCTGGCGGCGGGCCAGATGGAGATTGTCTACGACTTCTACCATCCGGTGTCCGTGCTGCATGTGGTGCTCCGCTGTCGGGTGCCGCGGGAAGGGGCCGAGGTTCCCACACTTTCCGAAGTGTTTCCCGGAGCCAACTGGCACGAACGCGAGACCCACGATTTCTTTGGCATCCGGTTCACCGGCCATCCTGATCTCTCCCCATTTCTGCTTCCGGAAGATGCGGATTATCACCCCCTGAGAAAGGACTTCACCGGTGCTGCTTGAGAAACTCCAGAGCGCGGTGGGTGCGGGTGTGATCCTGCCGGACGGGCACGAAACCTTCGTGCTGAACCTGGGTCCGCAACACCCCGCGACGCACGGCGTCCTGCGGGTGAAGCTGACGATGGACGGCGAGTACATCCTGCGGGCCGAACCGGTGCCCGGTTACATCCACCGGATGCAGGAGAAGATGGGGGAGAATCGGAGCTGGTCGAAGTACCTGCCGAACACGAGCCGCATCGATTACCTGTCCGCGATGACCTACACGCACGCGTACGTGCTGGTGGTGGAACGGGCGGCGGGCATCGAAGTGCCGCCGCGGGCCGAGTACCTGCGGGTCATCACCTCGGAGCTGAACCGGATTTCCAGCCATCTGGTGTGGTTTGGCGCCTTTCTCCTGGATCTGGGCGGGTTCACCCCGCTGCTCTACGCCTTCGACGACCGCGAGAAGATCCTCGACCTGCTGGAGAGCGTGACGGGTTCGCGGCTGACCTACTGCTACTACCGCTTCGGCGGCCTCTGTAATGACGTGGACGCGGAATTCCTGACCGGTGCCCGTGAATTCGTGGCCTACATGCGGCCGCGGCTCGCGATGTACCGGCAGTTGGTCACCGACAACATCATCCTGCGCAAACGGCTGGAAGGCATCGGGCGCATCGACGCCGAGCTCTGCCGCAAGTACGGCGCCACTGGTCCGGTCATTCGCGGTGCGGGTGTGGCGAACGACGTTCGCCGGGTGGAACCGTACTCCGTCTACCCGCTGCTCGACTTCAAGATCCCGGTCTACTCCGAGTGCGACTGCATGGCGCGGTACCTGGTGCGCATGGATGAAATGGAGCAGAGCCTGCGGATCGTGGAGCAGGCGATCGCTCAACTGCCCGAAGGGCCGGTGATGGGCAAGGTGCCGCGGGTCGTGAAAGTGCCGGCGGGCGACTACTACCACGCGGTGGAGGCGGCCCGTGGGCGGTTCGCCATTCGCATCGTGAGTGACGGCAAAGAAATTCCATACCGAATCAAACTGCGAACGCCGTCGTTCTCGAACCTGAGCCTCTTCGAGGAGGCGAGCCGGGGCATGATGCTTCCGGACGCTTTGGCGCTGATGGGGAGTTTGGATCTTGTGATTCCTGATATCGACCGCTGAACCACCCTCTGCCATGACACTGCCCGAACCCTTCCGACTCCTGGCCTACCTGGCGGGGGTGATGGCCTTCGTCGGGGTGAACGCGGCTTACCTGGTGTGGGTGGAACGGAAAGGCGCGGCGCGGTTCCAGCGTCGGCCGGGTCCGACGGAAGTGGGCCCCGCCGGCCTGCTTCAACCGCTGGCGGATGCGGCCAAACTGCTTTCCAAACAACTGCTGGTGCCGCCGGACGCGGACCGGACCCTGTTCCGGGTGGCGCCGGTGCTGGTGATGGCGCCCGCGTTGATGTGTCTGGCGACGATCCCGTTCGGAAAGACGCTGGGCGCCCGAAGCCTGGATCTGGGACTGGTGATGGTGTTCGCCTTCGGGTCGATCAACGTGATGGCGATCATGCTGGGCGGGTGGGCCTCGCGGAACAAATACGCCATCATCTCCGCCGCTCGCATCGTCTCCCAAAACGTGGCCTACGAGATCCCGATGATGCTCGTGGTGATCACCCTCATCATGGTGACAGGCACCACCAACCTTCAGGAGATCGTCGAGGACCAGGCGGGCGGATTCTGGAAGTGGAACGTCTTCAACCTCGCCGCGAACCCGCTCATGCCGGTGACGTTCGTGATCTTCTTCATCTGCATGCTGGCGGAGACCAATCGGGCGCCGTTCGACATGGCCGAGGCGGAGAGCGAGTTGGTGGCCGGCGCCTTCACCGAGTACGCCGGCATGGGTTTCGGCGTCTTCTTCATGGCCGAGTACGCCAACATTCTCGTCGGTTGCAGTCTGGGCGCGATCCTGTTCCTCGGCGGCTGGCAGAGCCCGTTTGGCATCCTCTCCGGCGTCGGCTGGTTTCTGCTCAAACTGTACGCCCTGGTGTTCACCGTCGTCTGGGTCCGCTGGACCTTCCCCAGAACCCAGTTCTACGGACTGCTGAATCTGTCGTGGAAGATCCTGATCCCGGTCTCACTCGGGACCCTGGTCCTCACCTGCATCATGCTGAAGATCTTCTGACCGCCATGAAACGCGTCATCCTCGAAATCGTGGGCGGGTTCAAAAGTCTCCTGACGGGGATGCGCATCACGCTGCAGCAGTTCTTCAAAAAAGACGTGACGGTCCGGTACCCGCACGAATCGCTGAAAATGACCAAGCGATACCGTGGTCACGTCGTGCTGCTTCGTGACCCCGAAACCGGCAAGTCCCTGTGTGTCGCCTGCAAGTCGTGCGAAAAGGCCTGCCCCAGCGACTGCATCGTCGTCGAAGGCATCAAGCGGGAGGGGGAGAAGAAGAAGTCGGTGACGGAATTCGAGTTGGATTTCACCCGGTGCAGTCTGTGCGGATCGTGCGTGGAGGTTTGTCCGTCCGATGCCTTGGGCTTTTCCAAGGACTACAATCTCGCGAGCACCACCAAGGCCGAGTTCGTGAAAATCGATCTGGTGCGGCGCATGGAGGGCGAGATCGCTGCGGACGCTGCGCATGCGCAGCCGCAACCGGCGATTCCGCCGGAGAATCCGCCGGGCGGGACGTCCGGTTCGGCGGCAGGTGGGACGCCCGCTGCGACGGGCATCCAGACGGGTTCGGAGAAGCCCGCGGGGCAGGAAGGCAAGGCATGAACGCGGAAGGATTCCCCGGCGCGGTACGACTGGCCGAGATCATCTTCGTGATCTCCGGCCTGACGGTGTTGGCGGGTGCTTTGCTGGCGGTGATGGCGCACCGAATCATCCGGAGCGTCTGCGGCCTCGCCCTGTGCTGCATCGGGTTGGCCGGTCTCTACGCCTTTCTTCAGAGTCCGTTCCTCGCCCTCATGCAGATCCTGATCTACGTGGGCGCGGTCTGCATCACCATCGTGTTCGCCGTCATGCTGGCCGAGCCGGATGAACCCGGCGAACCGCACACCGGTCAAGGTGGCGGGCTTTGGCTGCCGTGCGCCCTCCTGATCTGCGCGGTGGTCGGGTGGGCCTTGGCGACTCTGGCGGTGAAGACTCCCTGGGTGGAGCCGGCGGTGCGGACCTCGGACGGTTCGCTCAAGGCCATCGGCATGGCCTTGCTGACCACCCACAGCCTGGCTTTCGAAGTCGTGTCGGTAGTGCTTCTGGTGGCGATCGTCGGAGCCCTCGCCATCGCCCATGGCGGAAGAGGGGTGGCCCGATGACCTTGCCCCTCTTCGAACGTCCGGCGATCTACCTGATCCTCGCCGTCGCCCTGCTGGTCATCGGCATCTTCGGCTTCCTGCGACGCCGAACCCTGATCGGGATGCTGATTGCCGGCGAAATCCTGTTCATGGCCGCGTCGCTGAACGTGATGGCGTTGAACCGGTTTTTCGCGCCGGAACCGGCGTCGGGCCAGATCTTCGTCCTGCTGATCATGGGATTGGCCGCCGGGGAAGTGGCGATCGGCCTGAGCATCATCATCGCGGTGTACCGGAACTACCGCTCGATCCGCACCCGGGACCTGACCGAACTGAAGGGATGACATCATGACGCCTGAACGCGACATCCGCCTGCTGCTGGCGCTCCTGGCGCCACTGATCGGCGCAGGGTTGGTGATGGCGAGCGGACGTCGACCCAACCTGCGGGAAGGCTGCTCCTTCGTGGCCGCGGTGGTGTTGTTTGGCATCACGGTTTCCCTGGTCCCGGACATCCGGGCGGGACACGTGCTGACGTTCCGGATCTTCGAACTGCTGCCAGGCTTGAGCGTGACCTTGCGGGCCGACGCCATGTCGATGCTGTTCGCGGTTTCCGCGTCATTCCTGTGGATCCTGACGGTCTTCTATTCGGCCGGGTACATGCGCGGGCTTCAAGAACACGCCCAGACCCGGTTCAACGCCTGCTTCGCGCTGGCCCTGTTCGGCGCCATCGGGTGTGCCTTCGCCGACAACCTGCTAACCCTCTACCTCTTCTATGAGATCGTGAGCGTCTGCACTTACCCGCTGGTCGCGCACCACCAGGATGCGGAGGGGTACGAAGGCGGGCTGAAGTACCTGATCTACCTCACCACGACCGCCAAGGCGCTGGTCCTCCCGGCCATGGTGATGGTTTACGTGCTGAACGGGAACCTGGACTTCGCCCGGAACATTCAGGACGGCGTGCTGCCGGCGACCGCCGGGGATGGGTTGGTCACGGTGCTCTACGTGTGCTTCCTGCTCGGGTTCGCCAAGAACGGCATCATGCC
The DNA here is from genome assembly GCA_963205105.1 of Verrucomicrobiota bacterium. Classification (GTDB taxonomy): domain Bacteria; phylum Verrucomicrobiota; class Verrucomicrobiia; order Limisphaerales; family CAIMTB01; genus CAIMTB01. The sequence goes on from CAUJJW010000055.1 coordinate 18,035, forward strand.
GTTTCACCATTGGCTGCCGGGCGCGATGGTGGCGCCGACCCCGGTCAGTGCGCTGCTGCATGCGGTGGCCGTGGTGAAGGTCGGGGTGTTCTCGACCGTCCGCGTGATGCTCTCCGTGTTTGGGTTGGAACGGATGGAAGCCCTGAACCTGGGCATGCCAACCGCGTGGTTCGTCTCGATCACCATCCTGGTGGCGTCGGCGATCGCGCTGAGCAAGGACAACCTCAAGCTGCGGCTGGCGTACTCCACGGTCAGCCAGTTGTCCTACATCATCCTCGGAGTGGCGCTCTTGACGCCACGGGCGGTGGAGGGCGGGCTGGTGCACATCGCCAACCACGCCTTCGCGAAGATCACCCTCTTCTTCTGCGCCGGTGCGATCTACGTCGCCACCCACAAGAAGAACATCTCCGAAATGGCCGGCCTCGGGCGAACGATGCCGTTCACCTTCGGCGCATTTGCGGTGGCGGCGCTGAGCATGATCGGAGCCCCGCCGGTGGCGGGTTTCGTCAGCAAATGGAACCTGCTGGTGGGCGCGGCGGATGCCGGTTCGGTAGGCATCCTGGTGGTGCTCCTGATCAGTACCCTCTTGAACGCGGCGTACTTTGTTCCAGTGGTTTACACCGCGTTTTTTGGAACCGCACCGGCCCTGGTCGGAGGCGCGCCTGGGCACGGCGCACCGCACGGGACCGGTGGTGAAGCGCCGATGGCGATGGTGATTCCCCTGACCCTGACGGCGGCGATTTCGGTGCTGCTCGGTTTCTTCCCCGATCTGTTCATGCAATTCCCGAAGGCACTGTTCCCATGAGACTGGTACGCGTCATCGACTGGATTCTCGCGCATCGTGTGGGGGTGACCCGGGCGTGCGGGCTGTTGCTGGGCGTGCTGGTGGTGTTGGACGCCCTTCCCGGGGTGGTGGACAAGGAACACGCCCATACGGCCGTGGAGAAACTCCCCGGGTTCTGGGCGGTGTTCGGGTTCCTGGGGTGCATCGTGTTGATCCTGGCGTCGAAGGCGTTCGGGCACGCGGGAATCATGAAGCGCGAGGACTACTACGATGAGTGAGTTCTGGCTCCATCCCTCACTGCTGCTGCTGGCGGGGGCGGCGTTGTTGCCTCTGGTGCCGCGGCCGGCCAAGAAAGCCTGGCTGCTGATCGTGCCGATGCTGGTGTTCGCACGCACGACGATGCTGGAACCGGGCAACCACGGCGCGGTGCGGTTCCTGGATTGGACGCTGGTGTTTGGGCGGGTGGACGGACTGAGCCAGGTGTTCGGGTACATCATGGCGCTGATGTGCGGGGTGGGGACGCTGTACGGACTCCATGTGCGCGACGACTCCGAGCACATCGCGGCCTGGACTTATGTGGCGGGCTCTCTCGGCGCCATCTACGCCGGCGACTACCTGACGCTGTTTCTGTTCTGGGAACTCATGGCGTTGTCTTCGGTGTTTCTCGTGTGGTTCCGCCGTCGCGCCGGCTCCAACGCGGTTGGGTTGCGCTACTTCCTGGTTCACATGGCTGGAGGGGTTTCGTTGCTGGCGGGGATAGTCCTGCTCGGGCAGGCCACGGGTGGCGACCTGAGCTTCGTCCGGCTGGATGTGGAACATCCCACGCCCGCGGCCTGGCTGATTCTCGGAGGCTTTTTGCTGAACGCTGCGGTGCCGCCGCTGCACGCGTGGCTGCCGGAAGCCTATGGGGAAGCGACACCGAACGGTTCGGTGTTCCTCTGTGCGTTCACCACCAAGACGGCGGTGTACGCGTTGTGCCGGGGTTTTGCCGGCATGGAGATTCTGGTGCCGTTGGGGGTGGCGATGGCGCTGTACGGCGTGGTGTACGCGGTGTTGGAGAACGACTGCCGACGCTTGCTGGCATACCACATCATCAGCCAGGTCGGGTACATGGTGGCGGGTGTGGGCATCGGGACCCAGTTGGCCATCAACGGCGCCTGCGCCCACGCCTTCGCGCACATCCTCTACAAAGGTTTGTTGTTCATGGGTTGCGGCGCGGTGCTGCACATGACCGGGCGCAGCAAGTTCTCCGAATTGGGCGGGCTCTACCGGAAGATGCCGTGGACGTTCCTCTTCACGCTGGTGGGCGGGCTGTCGATTTCCGCCTTCCCGTTGTTCAGCGGTTTCGTGAGCAAATCGATGATCGTGGCCGCGGGTTTTGAGGAGCATCGGTTAGGGGTGGGTTACCTGCTGATGCTGGCGTCGGTCGGAACCTTCCTGCACACCGGACTCAAGGTCCCGTACTTCATCTGGTTCGGGGAAAAACGGTGCTCGGACGAGACCTGGCAGCGGGCGTCGGAACCTCCCTGGAACATGGGCGCGGCGATGGCGGTGGCCTCGGTGCTGTGCATCTACATCGGCTGCCGGCCGGGCTGGCTCTACGGGATGCTGCCGAACCCGGTCGAGTACCACCCGTACACGTCGTATCACGTCTCCGAGACTCTGCTGGTGCTGCTCTTCACCGCGGTGGGTTTCTTCCTGCTCATCAAGAAACTCGCGCCGGAAGCGACGATCAGCGTGGACCTCGATTGGTTTTACCGGAAGGGCGGGCGGTTGTTTCTGAGGGCCGTGAAAGGTCCGCTTCAGGCCCTGGATGATGTGGTGGGCCGGTTCTATCGCGCGGGCGGGTTGGGTTCGGTTCGTGGCACGGCGCGCGGGGTGGCCTGGTTCGACGGACGCGTGATCGACGCGATGGTCGACGGCGTGGGCGGGGTGGTGCGCGGATTGGGCGGGTGGCTGCGGGGACTTCAACGAGGATCGGTTCAGGAGAGCCTGTTGCTGGCTTTGGGGGCTGGGGCGCTGGTCCTCCTGGGATTCGTGCTCCTGAGGTAATTCGAGCGAAAGAAGCATTTCGTCATGCCAACGGGTCATCCAGCGGAAGGTTTCGGGTTGTTGAGCGTGCTGATCGCCGCGCCGCTGGCGGCTGCCGTGGTGGCGGCCTTCCTGCGCTCGGACACGGCGCTGCGTGGGTGGACGCTTTTCGCGACGACGCTGATCGGGGTGGTGTCGCTGGGTTTGTGGACCGGTTATGAACCGGGGCGGGTAGGATTTCAGCTGGTGGAGCGCATGCCCTGGGTGCGGTCGCTGGGCATCGAGTACCGGTTGGGTGTGGATGGAATCAGTGTGCTGCTGATCCTGCTGACGACGGGGTTGGCGCCGTTGTGTGTGCTGGCTTCGTGGAAGTACATCGGGGTGCGCGTGAAGGAATTCATGCTGTGTCTGCTGGTGATGGAGACGGCGATGGTGGGGGTGTTCTGCGCCTTGGACTTCGTGCTCTTCTTCGTGTTCTGGGAGGCGATGTTGATTCCGATGTCGCTGATGATCGGCGTGTGGGGCGGGCCGAGGCGGGTGTACGCGGCGCTGAAATTCTTCGTGTACACCATGGCGGGCTCGGCGCTGATGCTGGCGGCGATCGTAGCGCTGCGGTTGAAGGTGGGGACGTTCGGCATTCCCGAGATGATGGGGCACAACCTGTCAAACGAATTTCAGTGCTGGGTGTTCGCAGCGTTCCTGCTCTCCTTTGCGATCAAGGTTCCGATGGTGCCGTTCCACACCTGGCTGCCGGCGGCGCATGTCGAGGCGCCGACCGCCGGCAGCGTGCTGCTGGCGGGTGTGCTGCTGAAGATGGGCACCTACGGTTTTCTGCGGTTCTCACTGCCGATCACGCCGTATGCGTCGCAGGTGTTCGCGCCATGGCTGATGGGGTTGTCGGTGGCGGCGATTCTCTACGGCGGGATGGCGGCGCTGGCGCAGACGGACATGAAGAAGCTGGTGGCGTATTCCAGTGTCGGTCACATGGGCTTCGCGACTTTGGGCATCTTCAGTCTGACGAAGGAGGGGATCGAGGGGGCAACGCTGGTGATGATCAACCATGGCGTGACCACGGGCGGGCTATTCCTCGTGGTCGGGATGCTGTATGAACGGCTGCATTCCCGGGAACTGGACCGCGCCGCCGGGCTCGGACGGGTGATGCCCTGGATGGCGACGTTTTTGGGTGTGTTTTGTCTGTCGTCGATGGCCTTTCCTGGAACGAACAGTTTCATCGGCGAATTCCTGGTGATGGCGGGTGGATTCAAGATTTCTCCCCTGCTGATGGTGGTGGCTGTGCCCGGGGTGGTGGCCGCCGCCGCCTACAATCTCCGCATGCTCCAGCGAGTGGCCTACGGAGGAGTCTCCAATCCGACGCATCAGGGTGTTCCCGACCTGAGTGCACGGGAGATCCTGACGCTGCTCCCGTTGTTGGTGCTGGTGATCTGGATCGGATTACAGCCCGGGCCGGTGGTGAACCTGATGCAAACCAGCGTGGAACATCTGCTCGGCCAGGTCCGGTCGGTGCCCGCCATGACCTTGGCGCCCTGAAACGCAACCCCCATGACCACCTTGTACGCCTTCCTTCCGGAACTGGTCCTCGCCTCGGGCGCTCTCGGGCTTTTCGCGCTGAGTCTGGGAACGGGCAAGGACCGCGCGGGTTGGTGGGTCGCCTTGGGAACCGCCCTGGTCGCCTGGGTGGCTGCCTGGATGACGTTCGATGTCCGTGAAACGATCTTCGACGGCGCCTACCGCATCGATGGTTTCTCGCAGACCTTGAAGCTGATCCTGATCGGGGTGCTGGCGGTGCTGGTGCTGATGGCGGGCGAGTTGAGGGATGTCCGGGAGGACATTCGCGGGGAGTACCGGTTCCTGCTGGTGATGAGCGCACTGGGTTTTGTCCTGGTGACGAGCTGCATGGATGTGCTGGCGCTGGTGGTGTCCCTGGAATTGGGCTCATTCCCCCTGTACCTCGCAGTCGCCACCCGCCGGGAGCGCGAGGGCCAGCGCAGTCAGATGGAATCAGCGATCAAGTACGTGATGTTCGGGGTGGCGGCGAACGCGATCATGCTGTTCGGACTGGGGTATCTTTATGGGCTCACCGGCACCACCTCGCTGCCGCTGATGGCGGAACGGTTGCGTCCCCTGGCGGAGACTCCCATGGCCCTGGCGGGCATCGGCATGGCGCTGGTGGGGCTGTTTTACAAACTCGCCGTCCTGCCGTTCCATTTCTGGACACCCGACGTTTACGAAGGCGCGTCGCACGAATCGACCGGCGTGATTGCGTCCATGCCCAAGGTGGGCGCCGTGGTGGTGATGATCCGTTGGCTTTCATTGGCCGCGCCGGAAGGACGTTCCTTGCCGCTCCTGCTGGGGATCCTGGCGGCGGGTTCCATGCTCTACGGCAACCTGATCGCGATGGCGCAACGGGATTTCAAGCGGCTGCTGGGTTTCTCCGGCATCGCTCACGCCGGCTACACCATGCTGGGTTTGGTGGCCCTGGATCAGGCCGGCGCCTCGGCGTCGGTGTTCTACGTCACCAGCTACGCGCTGATGGTTCTCGCATGCTTCACCGTGATCAGCCGGGTCTCGGAAGACGGCCGCAATGTCCCGATCGCCGGCCTGGCCGGTTTGCATCGGAGGTCGCCGCTGCTGGCGGCCACCCTGTTGGTGGGTGTGTTCGGATTGGCCGGTGTGCCGCCCTTCGCGGGGTTCATGGGCAAACTCGCTCTGTTCACCGCCGCCTTTGAACGAGGCTACGGCTGGCTGGTGGTGGTCGCCGTGCTCAACGCCGCCATCGCGGTCTACTACTACCTGAGCGTGGTGCGGGAGGCGTTTTTTGGAGACGCCGCGGACCTTTCGCCCATCCGGTTGGACGCCGCAACGCGATGTCTGTGCGTGGGGCTGATCGTGGCGATCGTGACCCTCGGTGTCCTGCCCGGGCGCCTGTTGGACGTTCTTTCCGCGGTGATGTCGGCGGCAGGCATGACGGCATTCGTGCCAGCGGCGGCGAGTTGAGAACCCTATTTCGGAGAGGAAGCGATGATGTCAGTGACTTAAGGGCCTTTCTTTGGCATAAACCCAATCGAACCCCGAGGATCCATGAGCACTTCCAGGCCGTCCGGCCCCGATCCCAAGTATGCTTGGTCCGAGATCACTGGCAAAGATCTGCCCAAGCGCTCACCCGAACAGAGGCTCGGCGATTTCCACGAAGCTCATTATCCCTTCGATGAGGCCACGGCGCAGGAGCAGGCCAGTCGCTGCGTTCAGTGCCCCCGTCCCGGATGTGTCATGAGCTGTCCGGTCGACAGCCCGATCCAACGCTGGCTCGAGTTGACGGCCGACGGACGGTTCCTGGAGGCGTCAAAGCTCGTGAACGACTCGACACCTGTCGCCGAGATCTGCGCGCGCCTGTGTGCGCGCGACCATTTGTGCGAGGACGCCTGCATTTTGAACGGGCCGGCTGAACCCGTCTCGATCGGGGCGATTGAGGAGTTCCTGGCGGAGTATGGCCTGGCTCATGGTCAAGGTGTGGCGGTGGCGCCGGCGAATGGCTGCAAGGTCGCGGTGCTGGGTACCGGGGTGGCCGGGTTGGCGTGCGCCAGTGAATTGGTGCGACGCGGGTATGCTGTCACCTTCATCGCGCGCGGCGAACGGCCGGGCGGTTTTCTGATTCGAGGCACTTCCACGTTGCGGATCGACGAAGAGATTGTGGCCCGGCGCATCGCGATGCTGAAGGAACAGGGCGTCTGCTTCCGCATGGGCGTGGTGCCCGGCAAGGATGTGTCGCTGGCGGCGTTGCAATCCGAGTTCGACGCGATCTTCGTCGGGTTGGACTTTCGGCGGGCCAGGGCGCTGACGGTCCCTGGCGGTGATCTGCCCGGGGTGGTCCAGGGGACCGAGTTCGTGGGGCACGAGCGGGGCGAGGCGTTGGCGGGGATTCCGGGCGTGGATGTGAAGGGAAGCCGCGTGGTGGTGTTGGGTGAGGACGACACGGCCGTCGACTGCGCGCGGACCGCGTTGAGGCGGGGAGCGCTGGAGGCGGTCTGCGTGTGTCCGCATCCGGTCGGTGCGTTGGCCTGCTGTCGTCGGGAATACGAGGACGCCGAGGAAGAGGGGGTTCAGTTCCGATTTGAACAGGCTCCGGTGTCGCTATCGTCGAATCCGTCCAGCGGCCGGGTTGCCCGCATCCAAGTGGCTGGAACCCGGCGTACCAGCACGGGCGGATGGGAAGTGATCCCGGGTGAGGTCCGGGAGATGGAAGCGGATTGGGTGATATTGGCGCTGGGCGCCGAACCTGAGCCGCACCTGTTTGAGGGGGATTTTGGGTCCTTGGAAGGGGGGCGTGGTGGGTCGGTGGCGGTGGATGCCTGCCAAATGACGTCGATTGCGGGTGTTTTTGCTGGGGGCGACGCGGTTCGTGGCCCCTGCGAGGTGGTGGTGGCGATCCGGGATGCGCGGTTGGCGGTGGACGGGATCGATCGCTACCTAACAGAACGTAAGCAAACCAGCAGGTAGCCGTTCATAGGTGCCATGAACGAAATTCACGAGTTCAGGCAGCCTTGGGCTTGAGTCGAGGTTCAAGCGGCGCAAGCTTGGGCCGCGTGCTGCTGGACCGATACGAGGCGGGCGACTTCTTCGACGAAATGGTGAGTGGGTCGGGCGAGATACGACCCCATTACCGCCGATTTCTGGAACGTTTCAACCAGCTCAAGCGGGATGAATTCGACCAGAAGCGACAGGCGGTGGATCTCGCGTTTCTTCGGCAGGGGATCACATTCAACGTTTACGGGGAGCAGGAGGGGGCGGAGCGGATTTTTCCGTTCGACCTGATTCCGCGGATCATTCCGGCCTCGGAGTGGGCGCGGGTGGAGACGGGATTGATCCAGCGGATCACCGCCCTGAACCACTTCCTGCACGACATCTATCACGACCAACGGATTCTGAAGGAGGGGGTAATTCCGCCCTTCTACGTGCTGTCGGCGCGTCATTTCCGGCGCGAGTTTGTGAACTTCCAGGTTCCGAAGGACATTTACATGCACATCTGCGGGACGGATCTGATCCGCGACCGGGATGGCAAGTACCTGGTGCTGGAGGACAACGGCCGTTGTCCCTCGGGGGTTTCCTACGTTCTGGAAAACCGGCGGACGATGCGGCGGAGTTTTGCGGGATTGTTTGAGGCGGTGGGAGTGCGGCCGGTGGCGAACTACTCGGACATTCTGCTCAAGACGCTCCTGAACGTGGCGCCGGCGGGTGTGGCGGAGCCGACGGTGGTGTTGCTGACGCCCGGGCCTTACAACAGCGCCTACTTCGAGCACACCTATCTCGCGCGGCAGATGGGCATTGAGATCGTCGAAGGCCGGGACCTGGTGGTGCGCGACGACCGGGTTTACATGCGTACGACCAAGGGCTTGCGGCCCGTGCATGTGATCTACCGTCGGATCGACGACGATTTTCTGGACCCGACCGTGTTTCGGCGGGATTCGCAGCTGGGTGTTCCTGGGTTGGTGCATGCCTGCCGGGCTGGAACGGTGACCTTGGCGAACTCGATCGGCACCGGCATCGCGGACGACAAGGTGATGTACTATTTCGTGCCGCGGATGATTAAGTTCTACCTCGGCGAGGAGCCCATCCTGGACAATGTCCCCACCTACCTGGCCAGTGAGGATGAGGACCGACGGTACATTTTGGATCATCTGGATGAACTGGTGGTCAAGGCGGCCAATGAATCGGGTGGGTACGGGATGCTGATGGGGCCGAAGGCGACGAAGGCGGAGATCGCTGAGTTTCGGGACCGGATCATTGCGGAGCCGCGGAACTACATTGCGCAGCCGATGATCAGCCTGTCCCGGCACCCGACCTTCTGTGGGGAGGAATTCGAGGGGCGGCACATCGATCTAAGGCCCTTCATCCTCAACGGTGAGAAGATTTTCGTGCTCCCAGGCGGGCTGACACGCGTTGCCCTGAGGAAAGGTTCGCTGGTGGTGAACTCGTCCCAGGGCGGTGGCAGCAAAGACACCTGGGTGCTGTACGGCGATGAATAGAGGTGGGCGGCGGCGTTGAGCCCCGCGCACCGGAACCAACGATCCCTGTCGACGCACCATGCTATCGCGAGTCGCGAATTCGCTGTTTTGGATGAACCGGTACATCGAGCGGGCCGAAAACACGGCTCGCATCGTCGATGTGAACCTCCAGCTGTTGCTGGACTTCCGGAATCTGGATGACCGGCGGTTGGCGGAACACTGGGTGCCGATTGTTCAAAGCACCGGGGACGAGGAACTGTTCTTCGAACTCTACAAGGCTGCGAACGGCCAGACGGTGACCGACTTCCTGGTGTTTCGTCAGGAGAACCCGAACTCGATTCTGAGTGCGGTGGCCCAGGCCCGGGAGAACGCCCGCATGGTCCGTGACCAGGTCACGGTCGAACTCTGGGAGGAGATCAACCGCCTGTATCTCTTCATTCGATCGCCCCAGGCCCGCCAGGTCTGGGCTTCAGCCCCGGATGAACTGTGCAATGAGGTGAAGCGCTCCTCGCTGATCCTCCAGGGCCTGGTTCGGGGAACCGTGCTCGAGAACGAGGGTTGGTACTTCATGGAAGCCGGGCGCTTCATTGAACGCGCCGACAAGACGACGCGGATTCTGGATGTCCGATACCAAACCTTGCCGGAACGCGGACTGCCGGGCCCCATCAACGAGACCGATGCCCTGGAATGGGTGGCGGTGCTGCGCTCTTGCAGCGCCATGGATGCCTACCGCCAGACCTACGGAGCGGACGTCCACCCGGCCCACATCGCCGAACTTTTGGTGCTTTCCGACGAGTTTCCGAGGTCCGTCCGATCCTGTGTCGCACGACTGGATCGCGCGCTTCGGAACATCGCGGGAACGCCGTCCCACCGCTTCACCAACAATGCGGAGAAACTCTCCGGCCGACTGCTCGCCGAGCTGCAATTCAGCACCGTCGACGACATCTTCGCGCCCGGTCTGCACGACTATCTGGACCAGCTCCAGATCAAGTTGAACTCCGTCGGCAACGCCCTCTTCGAAGCCTACATCTTCCTGCCGTACCTCGAGGCCGATCCGGCGGTCGAGCGGCAGCAGCAGCAGCAGCAGCAACAACAGCAGTGGTAGTGGCCGCGCCTGCCGCGGTTCGCAGGGATTCCAACACCATGAAGCGCATCGGCATTCTCACGGCCGGGGGCGATACGCCTGCCCTGAACGCCACCATCCACGGCGCGGTGACCCGGGCCAATCAGCTCCGGGTCGAAATCGTGGGGTTGATCAAGGGCTTCAACTGTCTCTTCAACCCCCGTGTCCCCCACGTGTTCCTGAATCCGCTGTTTCAGAACATCCCGGAGCTCGACCCGACCAAGGGTGGGACGTTGATCGGGTCCTCGCGGGACTATGTGGACCCGGAACGGAAGAACGATCTGGACCTGATCATGGGGCGCCTGTCCCAGCTGGGCATTGAGGGCCTGATCTGCGTCGGCGGCGATGGCACCTTGAATGGTTTGCAGCCCTTGGCCGAGCGCCTGCCGACCGTGCTGGCTCCCAAGACGATCGACAACGATCTCGGCCTGAACTACCCGAGCGAACCCGACGAGATGGTGCGGGTCAACGACCCTGCGGCGCGGGGTGGTTTTCGATACAAAACCGCCGAATCCCGAGCCGTCTTCAACCTCGATCAGATCGTCAATTACGTCACCCCCGGCTACGCCACCGCCGTTTATGTCTCCGCCTCCGGCGTTGAGCGCATTCGGACGACCGCGGAAAGTCACCGGCGGATCGCCATCGTCGAGGTCATGGGACGGCACTCGGGCTACATCGCGTTGGGCTCGGCCTATGGCCGGCCGGACGTGATTCTCGTGCCCGAGCATGCGCTGGACCTGGAGTTGCTGGTGGAGCGGGTGAAACAGATTTACGACCTCCAAAAGAACGTGGTCATCGTCTGCGGCGAAGGCATCGTCGATGAACAGGGCCGGGATCTGGGGGCCGAAAGCAGAACGACGGATCCCGCCGGAAACATCCAGCTGACAGGTGCGGCTGAGGCGTTGCGAGCCAGGCTGATCCAGATGATCGGTGACCGCTATTTTCAGCTGTATCGGCGCGGGGAATCGGCTCGGGAAGCCATCTTCACCCGAAAAGTCGGGCACACCCAGCGGGGCGGACGGCCGATTTTGTTCGATCGGTTTTATGCGGCGCAGCAAGGGGCCTGCGCGGTGGAACTTCTGATCGAAGGCCGCAACAACGCCGTGTCCGTCCTCCAGTACAATCAGGCGAAAGGCTTTTTCGTCGAAGGCTACGACGCCAACCGTTTCCGGGACCGATGGGGATTGATTCATGCGCGACGGATGCATCCGTGCATGTATGATCCCCATCTCATGAAGCCTTCCCGCATGGGGATCGACTACCTCACCCCGATCTTTGGCGATGCCATTGGCGAGGATGATGCCGAGCACATGCGCCAGACCCTCTTTGCCGCCGGGAACCTCACGCAGCCGTATCACTCGATCAACACGGACGTCAACAAGCGCATCCGGTTCCTGGCCGGCCCGCCGTAAAACCCTGTTCGGTTGCTTTCTCCATGGCCATTCACGTCGCCCTCCATCACCGCACGCACTACAAGTACGACCGCCTGGTCAATCTCGGTCCCCAGGTGGTCCGCCTTCGCCCGGCGCCCCATGCCCGCACCCGGGTGCTGAGCTACTCGCTCCGGGTCACACCCGGAAAACACTTTCTCAACTGGCAGCAGGATCCGCAGTCAAACTTCCTCGCCCGCCTCGTGTTCCCGGAACCGACCCGTGAACTCGTCGTGGAGGTCGATCTGGTGGCGGAAATGGCGGTCTTCAATCCCTTCGATTTCTTCCTCGAACCCGATGCCGAGAAGTTTCCGTTCCGTTACGACGCCTCCCTGGAACACGAACTCGCGCCGTTCCAGATCCGGTGCCCGGCTACCCCGAAGTTCGCCGCCTATCTGAAGGCGCTCCAACTGGAGATCCTGGGTGCAACCCATGCCGCGTGGATCGATGCCCAACCCGGTGGAGGTCACCCACCCGAGGCTGGAACTCCCGCCCCCACACCGTCGACCGCGGAGGATACACGTCCGAGAACCATCGACTTCCTGGTGGCGATCAATCAGCGGCTCTGGAAGGACACGCGGTATCTCATCCGGATGGAACCGGGTGTTCAGACCCCGGAAGAGACGTTGGACAAGAAGAGCGGATCGTGTCGCGACTCCGCCTGGTTGCTGTGCCAGTTGTTGCGGCATTGCGGTCTCGCGTCGCGATTCGTCAGCGGCTATCTGCTCCAACTCGCGCCCGACCAGAAGTCGCTGGATGGCCCGAGCGGGCCGGAGAAGGACTTCACCGATCTTCACGCCTGGTGTGAGGTGTACCTGCCTGGAGGCGGATGGATCGGTCTGGATCCCACTTCGGGATTGCTGGCCGGTGAAGGCCATATCCCGTTGGCGGCGACGCCGGATCCGCAGAGCGCGGCGCCCATCTCGGGTGCGGTGGACGAGTGCGAGTGCGAGTTCGCCGTCGATATGCGGGTGACCCGGGTCTACGAGTCGCCGCGGGTCACCAAGCCGTACTCGGACTCCGAATGGAGCGAGATCGAGCGGCTCGGCCATCAGGTGGATTCCGATCTGAAACGGTACGACTGCCGGCTCACCATGGGTGGCGAGCCGACGTTTGTGTCGATCGACGACGTGGACGGACCGGAGTGGAACACGCTCGCTCTGGGTCCGATGAAGGCGCGCTTGGCGGACGATCTCATCCGGCGTTTGAAGGGTCGTTTTTCCAAGGG
>CAUJJW010000056.1 GCA_963205105.1 Verrucomicrobiota bacterium
ACCAACAACTGGGCCTACGCGCTGGCGGTGGAAAAGCTGGCGGGACTGCAGGTGCCAGAACGGGCGGAGTATCTGCGGGTGATCACCGCGGAACTGACCCGGCTTCAGAACCACGTCTGCCTGGCCGGGTTCCTGATGCAGGACATGGGGGCGTCGGGGACGCCGCTCATGTATGGATTCCGGGAGCGGGAATACATTCTGGATCTTTTCGAATCGCTGACGGGCGCGCGGATGATGTGCAACTACATGCGGTTTGGCGGATGTCGCTGTGACACGCCGGCCGGGTGGTTGGATCAGGTCCGGAAAGTGATTTCGGAGTTTCCGAAGTTTCTGGATGAATTTGAGAATTTGCTGACGGGCAACGAAATCTTGATGTCACGCACCCAGGGTATTGGGGTGCTGACGAAGGAGTTGGCGGTGAATGCCAGCATTTCGGGGCCTTGCTTGCGGGCGGCTGGGGTGGACTACGACCTTCGCAAGGTGGATGGGTATGGCATTTATCCGCGCTTTCCGTTTCGCGTGCCTCTTGGGGACCATGGCGACACCTATGATCGGTACATGCTGCGCATTCTGGAAATGCGCGAGTCGCTGAAGATCTTGGAGCAGGCTTTGAAGGAGATTCCGGAAGGCCCGGTGATCGATCCGAAGGCGAAGCTTCGTGGGTTTCGACCCAAAGCCGGGGAGGCCTACGGTCGCATTGAAGCTCCGAAGGGTGAGTTGGGTTTCTACCTCATCAGCGACGGGAGTGTGAATCCCTACCGGTACCGGGTGCGGCCGCCGAGTCTGATCAATCTGACCGTGCTCGAAGATCTGTGTCTGGGTCACAACGTGGCGGACACGGTGATTATTCTGGGGAGCATCGACATCGTGCTGGGCGAGGTGGACCGATGAACCTGCAACGAAGGGAACTATGCTAGGCATTGGCATCCTGAAGGGTCTGGGCGAGACCGGCCGCAACTTCATCGGGTCTTATTTCGATCCGAAGCGGATGGTCACGGTGCAGTACCCGGAGAAGCGGCTGCCGCTCAAGGAGAACTCCCGGCAATTTCCCTTTCTGGTGTTCGATGGGGATGAGGCGTCCATTGGACTGCGCTGTGTGGCCTGCCAGATCTGCGAGAAGGAATGTCCGCCGCAGTGCATCTACATCGAGAAGAGCAAGGACAAGAAGCCGGACCATGTGGGGAAGCCGCAGTATTATCCTGCGGTTTTCGACATCGACACCTCGGTCTGCATGAGTTGCCAGATCTGCGTCGAAGTCTGTCCATTCGATGCGATCAAGATGGACAACCAGTATGAGTTGAGCACGACGGACCGCTTTGGGGGGCTGTTGCTGAATCGGGATCGGTTGGCCAAGCCGAATGGGTATTTCCAAAAACTCCACCCCACCGATGCGGCGGAAATTGATCTTCGGCGAGAAGAAGAGCGGGTGAAGGCGGTGGCGAAGGCCAAAGCGGATGCAGAAGCCAAGGCGGCGGCGGCCAAGCCAAAGGCGGCGACAGCGACGGGTGGTTCCACGGTGCCACAGGCGCCCACCGCTTCTGCCTGAGCGAGTGCCAAACCGGATTTAGCAAAAAAAGGGCTTCTCCCCATCCCTCCCAGGGTTTGAAATTGCGGGGCGGGCTTCAGCGGGTCTGCATCATGGCGCCATCCATCGACCAACTCTTTGTGAACCTACTTCACTGGGTGGTCGGTTTTCTTCCGGAGATGGTGCGTCCCTGGGCCAGTCTGGTCATTTCCCTAGGGGCGATTCTCGGTGTGTTCGCCCTCTTGTTCGGTCTCACGACGGTGTGTGAGCGCAAGGCAATCGCGCGCATGCAGAATCGGCTGGGACCCAACCGTGTGGGGCCATTCGGGTTCCTCCAGTTTGTCGCAGACGGGATTAAGTCGCTGACCAAGGAGGATGTGGTGCCGCGGACGGCGGATCGGGTGGTGCATTTTCTGGCACCCCTGGCGCTGTTGGTGCCGGTGGTGCTGACCTACCTCGTGCTGCCGATCGGGCGGAACATGGTGGTGTTGGATCTGGACTGTGGGCTGTTGTTTTTCTTTGCGGCCGGCGCCTCGACCGAGCTGGCGGTGTTCATGGCGGGATGGGCGAGTCGCAACAAGTACTCGCTGCTGGGGGCGATGCGGGCGATTGCGCAGATGGTGAGCTATGAATTGCCCTTCATTCTCTCGACGATCGGCGTGGTCATGGTCGCGGGAACGCTATCGACGGTCCGAATCGTGGAAGCTCAGGCGGTGGTGGAAGGGGATTGGCTGGCGCGCTGGAACGTGTTCACGCCATGGGGTCTGGTAGCGTTTGTCCTGTTCGTGATTGCTTCGTTTGCCGAGGCCAACCGATCGCCGTTCGACCTGCCGGAAGGGGAATCGGAGATCGTGGCGGGCTATTTCATCGAGTACTCCGGCTTCAAATTCGCGCTGTTTTTCATGGCGGAATACCTCGGAATGTTTTCGAGCAGCGCGATGGCGGTGACGCTGTTCCTGGGGGGATGGACGGCGCCGGTGGCAGGCCTGGGCTGGGTGCCCTCCTGGATGTGGTTCTTCGCGAAACTGCTGACGCTGATGGCGTTGTTCATTTGGGTGCGGGGAACGACGCCGCGGTTGCGCATGGATCAGCTGATGGATTTTGCGTGGAAGTTCATGCTGCCGATGGCGCTGATTCTTCTGCCGGTGGTGGTGATCTGGCATCGGTTGGGCGGAGGGTGGATGGGATGGCTGGTGTGTGCGCCGCCGTTGGCGCTGGCCTGGGTGCTGTTGGGCAAGGCCCTGGTGGGCCGGCGGCAGATCCGGCCGCGGACCTATCGCTACGCGGAGGGGTAACCCAGGACCATGAGCCCGATGTTCTATTTTTTGGCGGGTTTGACGCTGCTGGGAGCGGTGGCGTCCATGTCACTGCGCAATCCGGTGCATTGCGCCCTGTCGCTGGTGGTGACCTTTGCCGGGTTGGCGGGCATTTACCTGGGGATGGGGGCGCAGTTCCTGGGGTTAGCCCAGGTGGTGGTTTACATCGGGGCGGTGGCGATCCTGTTGGTCTTTGTGTTGTTGCTGACGCGAGCGGCGGGAGGCGAGGCGGAGGCTGAAGCGGCGCCCTCGTGGAAGATGGCGGTGCTCGTGGGGATTCTCGTCGCGGGAGTCATGGGGGCAGCCGTCATGACTGCGGGCCGCGGGGTGCCGCGAGAGACGGGGCCTGATCCGGTTCCGGTGGCGCAGATCGGTCGGGTGTTGATGGCCGAATACGCGCTGCCCCTGCAAGTGATCGGGGTGGTTCTGACGGTGGCGATGATCGGAGCGGCGGTGCTGGCGATGCCGGAAAAGCGCGGCGCGACGGGGAAAGGCGCTGGCTTACCCGGGAAGGACGGGTTGGCGGGGCAGGATAGGGCACTTCAGCGGGGGTCTTCCGAGCGGCGGCAGAAGCCAAGCGACTTGCCGGAAAGCGCGGGGAGGCCGGTCGCATGACGCCGTTGGTCGCGCATCTGCTATTGGCGGTGCTGCTGTTTGCCACGGGCATGGCGGGTGCTTTGGCTCGGCGGAATGCGATTCTCGTTCTGGTTGGGGTGGAGTTGATGCTGAACGCGGGGAACCTGAGTTTTGTGGCGTTTTGGCGGTATGGTCCGAATCCGGATCCCCACACCGGACTCATGTTCGCGGTGTTTTCGATCGCGATTGCGGCGGCGGAGGCGGCGGTGGGTCTGGCACTGATTCTGGCGATGTTCCGACATCGGCGGACGACGCATTTGGATGCGCTGGAGGAGATGAAG
>CAUJJW010000057.1 GCA_963205105.1 Verrucomicrobiota bacterium
CCGCGGCTTCCACCGGCTCGTACCCCACCAGGTTCTGGGCGCCCTTGGACCACCCTCCTCCCGGGATGGCAAAAAACTCACCGACCCGGAGAAGGCCCTCAATCCGTCCTGGCTCGCTGAAATCAAGGAGCTCGGCGCCCAGGCCGCGGTCTGGAACAGCCAGGTGGATGCGGAATCCATCCGAGCCGCACATGCGCTCGGACTCAAGGTCTGGGTCTACACCATCAATGATGCGGACCGCGCCGCCGCCCTGCTCGCGCTGGGTGTCGATGGCATCATTTCCGACAACCCGGGACTGATCTGGCGAACCATCGCGGTGAACGCCAGAAAGCCGTGACGCCCGCCTCCACGCACCGGTCGACGCCCCGGCGGCTGGTGATGCTGGTGGGTGCCGGACTGCTCCTGCTCGTCGCAGCCGCCATCATGCGGCCGCGTCTCGTCGACACCTTCAAGACCGGGTCCCTGCTCGCCCTGGACAGCATCGATGGCGATCTCTTGGAGGAGCATCTCACCCAGGTGTCGCACCCCGCGTCCACCCTCGAGGCCTTTTGGGAGTCGGGCAAAATCAGTCATCGCCGGGCGGTCCTGGAACGGATGCTTCAACCCGGCTCACCGACCAACGCGTTGCGCACCCGGGTGCTCCGCGAAGCGCTGACCGACCCGGACCTGCATCTGCGGGAGCGCGCCCTGGGTTTCCTCTCGCCCCTGGCGTTCCCCGACTTCAAACCGCTGCTGGGTGGCCAATTGACCGACCCGGATCCCGAGGTCCGACGCCTGGCCATCCAGACGCTTCGACGCGTCGGCGACTTGGCCTGGGTGCCATCGCTGCTGCCGCTGCTGGCGGATCCGGATCCCAGCCTGGTGCTGGCCGCGGACTCCCTGCTTCGCCGTTGGACCGGTCAGGATTCCGGTCTGCGCCTCACCAACTCCCTGCCCGGCCAGCAGGGACTGGTGCCCGTGGATCACCAACTGACCTCGGAAACCCGGCAGCGCCTGGCTGGAGCCCCGGCCTTCTGGCAGACGTGGTGGTCCGGAACGACGCAGCCTTCGAACCTGGTGTTCCCCAAGGTGATGCCGCCGCCGGCCCGCCGTCCGGTGGCCGATTTCGAACTCGCCGACCTCCAGGGCCAACCTCGAAAGCTCTCCGACTTTCGCGGTCGGGTGGTGCTGCTGAATTTCTGGGCGACCTGGTGCACGCCCTGCGCGGTGGAAATGCCGGCGCTTGCCGCGTTGCAGCGCAACCACCCCGATGACCTCGTCATCCTCGGAATCAGCCTCGACAGCTTTCAGGAGGGGCCCCTGGCCGGTTCTCCGGAGAAACCGGCCCGAACAGCCGATGAGACCGCGGCTCTGCGTCGCGTGGTGGGATCGTTCGCGGCCCGCCAGCGGATTCAGTACCCGATCCTGCTCGATCCCTCGAACACCGTCGCCCGCCGCTTTGAAGGCAATGAACTGCCCACCCAGGTGCTCATCGATCCCGCCGGTCGGCTGGTCCGACGATTCGTGGGGGGACGTTCGCCGGATGCCTGGGAAGCCCTGGTCCGACATGCGCTAACGAATCCACCGTAACCGCGCCGCCGCGACCTGGTAGAGAACCGGAAGCAGCACCAGGGATAGCACGGTGGCACCCAACAGTCCGAAGATGTGAACCGCGGTGAGCGGCCGCCAGAGTTCGCCCCCGGTCAGCGCCAGCGGGATCAACCCGCCCACCGTCGCGAACGTCGTCACCAGCACCGCCCTCAATCGCACCAGACCGGCGTGGATCAACGCGTCCACCAACGGCATTCCCTCCGAGCGCGCTTCCTCGATCAGATCGGAGATCACAATGATGTGGCTCACGATCACTCCCGCGAGACTCACGATCCCGAGCAACGCCATGAAACCCAATGAGGTGCCCACCAGGGTCATGCCGGCAAAGGCCCCAATCAGCCCCACCGGCACCACCGCCAGCACGATCAATGCCTTCACCACCGAATTGAACTGCAGCACCAGCGCCAGCGCGATCAACGCCAGCGATATACCCATCACCGTCCCCATCTCCGACTGGCTCTGCTTCAATTCCTTCGCTTCCCCCACAAACTCGATCCGGTATCCCGGAGGCCGCGAAATGCCTTCGAGCTTCGACCGTGCCCGCCTCAGAACGCCGGAGGCCAGCTCACCCACCGGCGCAAACGCCCGCACCGTCACGCTGCGAAGGAGGTTGTGCCTCGGCAGGGTGGCGAACTCCGCGGAGATGCCCACGTCCGCGAAGCTGCTCAACGGCACCGGACGGGTGGTCATCGATTCCACATACATCGAACGGATCTTCGCCGCCTCGTTCCGCTCTTCCACCGACAACCGGATCAGCACCGGCACCAGGTGGTCGCCCTCCCGCAGTTCGGTCACCTTCAAGCCGCCGAACGCCGATTGCATCACCCGCCCCACCATGGAGTTCACCACCCCGAGCGCGTTCGCCCGGGCCTGATCGATGTCCACCCGCAAGGTCGGCATGCGCAGCCCCAGGTCGTCGTTCACCTTGTAACCCCCAGCCTCCCGGAGCACAGCCGCCGCCTCATCGGCCATGCGTCGCAACTCGTCCAGATCGCCGCCTGAGAACCGCACCTGGATCGGGTACTCCACGGGCGGTCCCTGCTCCAATTCCTTCACCAGAACCCGCGCCCCGGCGATCTCACGGTCCAGTTCCTGACGCAACTGCGCCACCAGTCCGGGCACCGAGAGCGCATCCCGGACGTTCACCAGAACTTGGGCGAGGTAGGGCGCCGGTTCGCGTGGCGCAACGTTGTAGTAGAAGCGTGGCGCCGTTCCCCCGACGAACACCGCCGCCCCGGTCACTTCCGGATGCTGGCCCAACCGTTGGGTCACTTCGCCAACCACTTCCCGGGTCTGGAAAATGGACGCCGACGCCGCGAGTTCGATGTCGATCAGGCACTGGTTGCGTTCCGCGGGCGGAAAGAACTGGGTGCCGAAGAAAGGCACCGTCACAAAGCTCAACAGCAGCAAACCGTAGGCCCAGCTGATTGGCCGCCCCGGATGCTGAAACGACGCCACCAGGACTCCGCGATATCGCGGCACCAGCCAACCCAAGCCCCGGTCCACCGCCCGAAACAGCGGGAACCGCCGCATTTCGCCACCTTCGTCCAGGCTCTTTTGCCCTCGAAGCAGGTAGTAGCCCAGCAGGGGAATGAAGGACACCGAGACCACCCGTGACGCACCCAGCGCCAGCGTCACCACCAACGGCAGGGCCAGGATGAAGGCGCCCTTGTCCCCCGGCAGCAACGCCAGCGGCAAAAACGCCACAATGTTGATCACCGTCGCAAAGAGGATCGCCCGCCGCAGCCGCCACGGACCCAGCCACGCCCCCACCTCCCGACCTCGGCCGCTCGCGTACTCCCGGTTGATCGCGTCAGAGGCCACCACGGGATCGTCCACCAACATGCCCAGCGCGATGATCAGCGCCGCAATCGAGATCTGGTGCAGCGGGATGCCCAGCAGTTGCATGCCAATGAAGGTCATCGCCACCGTCAGGGGAATCGCCAGGGCCACCACCAGCGCCGACCGCCATTCCATCAGCAGCAAGGCCACCAGGATCACAATCAACACCGCCTCGACGAAGCATTTCAGGAATTGCTCCACCCGACCCGCCACCGCCGCCGGCTGATCGCTCAGCTTCAGAATCCGCATCCCTTCCGGCAACCGTTCCTCCACCGCCCGCGCCGCCTCATCCGCTTCCCGTGCAAATTCCCGGATGATGCGACCTTCCTTCATCTCCACCGCCACCATCACCGCCCGCTTCTCCGTCCAGCCCCCGTCCGCCCCGGACCGATCCCGCACCGACACTTCGAACGCCACCGGGTTCTCATACCCGCGCCGCACCTCAAACACATCCCGCAGGTAAGTCGGTGTCCCCTGCGCCGATTGTCCCACCACCGCCCCCAGCAAGTCCGACACCTGCTTGAACTCGCCCGACAGTTGAACCGGGAAGTTCTGCCCTTCCGTCGCCAGCGTGCCGCCGGGAATCAAGGCGTTCCGGGTCGCAATGAATTCCATCACCCGCTGCGAACTCAGCGCCCGACCCTCCACCCCGCGCATGGAATAAAGCAGATACAACGCCTCGGGAATCACCCCGATCTTCCGCACCTTGCCCACGCTGCCCAACTGCTTCAGTTCGTCCTCCAGCGCATCCGTCGCCACCTCCAAGTCCCGAAAACTGTACCGCGGCATCGCCCGCGCCCGAATCTCCGGCAACGGATCCTCGTCCCCCATCAAAATCACCACCGGCCCGAAATCCGGGTGCAATTCGGAGTCCGAGCCCGCGATGTCGCGAATAAAACCATTCAGAAACACCTGCAATTCGGCCCGAGTCGCCGTCGTTTCGAAGTCGGCCAGAATGAACGATTCGCCCATCACCGGCTGGAGGTTCCATCCGCGCTTTTCGTTCTCCAGCGACCGCAGGAACCGTTCCGCCGTCCAGTTCCGGTAACTCCGCGCCACCGAGGGCGGATAGAAGGCGAAGATCGCCGCACGCCCTTTCCTGCCTCCGCTCGAATCCCGCGTCAGCCAGCCACGGATCAGGTTGGCCCGCGCCACGCACTCGGCATCGGTCGCCCCAGGGCTCGTCACCCCATAGAGGAGCGTGATCGTGTTGCCAAAATCCGTGTCCAATCGCGGACGCAGCGCACCCTCGGGCAATCGTACCTCCTCCAACCGGGCCCGGAGTTTGTCCCAGTCCTGATCGATCCGCTGGCTCGATGCCGGACGCAGCTTGACCGTGACCACTGAGATCCCCAGCCGGCTCTGACTGGTGATCTCCTCCACGGAATCCAGCTCCGACAGCTTCTTCTCGATGGGTTCCGTGACGAGCTGTTCCACCTGCAACCCGGTGGCACCAGGAAACGACGTCACCACCAGCGCGGTGCGCTCGGGAATTTTCGGGTCCTCCTGTTGCGCGAGACGCGTCAAAGCCACCCCGCCCCAGACCAGGATCACCACGAACGCCAGCCAGCCCACTTCCCGGTGCTCGACAAAGAATCGAGCCAACCCGCCCGCTCCCGGCGGAAGGTCGGCATTCCCCAAACCCGTCCCTGGGTGGTCTCCTCGGTTCATCGCTCGTTCGGCGACACGCGTTTGTCCTCGCGCACCACCACCCGCGCCCCGTCATGCAGCAGGCTGCCCCCGGCCACCACCACCCGGTCCCCGGCCGCCAGTCCGTTGGTCACCAGGATCGAGCTCTGCAACAGATCACTGGTCCCCACCGGCCTCTCGCGCACCACCCCGTTGGTGACCACGAACACCGCCAGGTCCCGGTCCCCCCGTGCCACCAGCGCCGAAATCGGCACCAGCCAGCCCGGTCTTCGGATCGACGCGTCCTCCAGAAACACGGACGCCGCCATCCCCGGTCGCAGCAACCGCGCCGTGTTATCGACCTGAATCACCACCCGGAACAACCGGGTCCCTTCACTCGCCGCCACTCCCACTTCCTTGATTCGCCCCCGGAATTCCTTGTCCCCCAGCGCAGGTACCAGCAGCACCACTTCGTTGGTGCCCACCGTCAACCGCGATATCAACCGGTCCGGAACCCCCACCTCGACTTCCACTTCGTCCAGCTTCGCCATCGTGAGCACCGGCTTCCCCGGCGCCACCGTCTCCCCTGTGTTCACTTCCAGCTTCAGGATCGTCCCGTCAAATGGCGCCCGAATCAGCGAATCCTGCAGCATCTGACTCCGTTGCTCCAATTCGGCCGCCGACGCCTGCATCGCCGCCTGCGCGCGGTCGAATTCCTGCTGGGACGCCGCTCCGTTGCGTAAGAGGCGTTCGGCCCGCTCGAACTGGGTCCGATCCAGCCGGGCCTGCGCCGCCGCCGAGTTGGAAGCCGCCAGAAAATCCGTGGGATGCAGCTGCGCGAGAAGTTGCCGATTGGTGACGGCAGCGCCCTCCTGCCAATCCTCCACCCCATCCTCGGGCCCCACCCGCTCAACAATACCTCCGACCTTGAAGCTGAGTGTGACCTCGTCCCGCCCCTTCACCGTCGCCAGGTACGCCGCCCCGCGCTGCCCATCGCTCAGCGAGGCTTCCCGGACCGTCTCCACGCGCACGGGAATTGGAGCCACCTCCCTCGACACCGGCTCCCGACACCCCGTCACGGCAAGGCATCCAGTCAGGACGAGAACCACCCAACTCAAACTGCCTGGGGCTTTTTGGCGCATGTTTGGCTTCCGCCGTCCGGAGAACCTGACAGACCCTTGTCCCACGGAAAACAAGTTTGGGCCGGCACCGCTCATCCTCTGCATGAATGACGGTTCCTTGCCTGAACTTCATGGGCAGTGTCATTCTCACTTCAGTAACAGGCCCATGCCTGGATAAAGCATTCTAACAAGATGAACCCTCGTCCCTTATCTTTCGACACGCCATGGGGCCACCAGGCACACCGACGCGGGTTCCATTCGGGTGATGACACGGACTCCGCGGTCGCCTCGCGGACGGGAGTTTCCGATGGGGGAACCGGTGCGGAGCGTGCAGTCCGGTTCATAAGGTCTGGAATCAGGAGATTCACGGCCCTGCTCGTGGTGCTAGCCTGTGGCGCCAACGCGCTCCATGCCGCCACCCTTACCGTCACCAGCACGGCGGACACGGGGCCGGATGCGCCGCAGGCGGGCACACTGCGGGCGGCCCTGGCCTCTGCGGCGGACGGAGATACCATCGACGCCACCGGCCTCACCGGAACCATCACGCTGATGGCTGGATTGACGAACTCAGCCGAACTTGTGGTGAACAAGAGTGTTAAGGTCCTCGGCCCCGGCCCCACCCATCTGACCGTGGATGCCAATCATCTGAGCCGCGTGTTTTTCGTCAACCCGGGCCTCACCGTTACGATCGAAGGCCTGCGCATCGTCAACGGTGAGGTGGATACTTCTGGCGGCGGCATCTACAACGATCACTCCGCGCTAACAGTTCAAGATTGCACCTTCAGCGGAAACTCGGCCCTCGCCGGCGGCGGCATCTACAATATCTCGTTTGATAAGGGCCGCGCGACCCTTGCGGTCCACGACAGCACGCTCAGCAGTAACTTGGGCGACCTCGGGGGCGGCATCTACAATGTCGCCTTCGGCGGAGGCAACGCGACAGCAACGCTGAGTCATTGCATCCTTACCGCCAACACGGCGCAAGATGGCGGTGGCGGCATTTACAGTGTCTCCCGTGATGGGAGCAGCGTGACGGTAATCGTGGACCACAGCACCCTGAACGGCAATTCAGTGAGTGGCGGCCGCGACGTCGACGGCGGCGGCGCCATCTACAACTTCGGTGATTTCGCCAGCGCAACACTGACGGTGAGCAGCAGCACACTCAACGACAACTCCGCCAACCGGAGCAACGGTGGCGGAATTCGCAACCGTGGTGGTGCTCGTGGCTCCAGCCCGGCATTGGCGACAATTGTCAGCAGCACGCTCAGCGGAAATACGGCCAACTACGGTGGTGCCATCTACAACGCACACTCGCGGGATGGATTTTCAACGATTGCAACGGTGGTTCTTGGCAACAGCACCTTGAGCGGCAATCTCGCCGTGTTCGGCGGCGCCCTGGTCAATGACGATGGGGATGCCACGGTCCTGGCCTGCACCCTCAGCGGCAACTCTGCCAGCGGACACACCGGCGGCATCAGCGGTAGTGTCCCTCGGAACGGGGTGGGCGGCGGCTCCACCAAGGTCGGCTACACCATCCTCAAGCACGGCCAGGGCGCGAACCTCAACGGGAAAGTGGACTCGCTCGGGTTTAACGTCTCGAGCGACAGTGGGGCCGGCTTCCTGACCGGCACGGGTGACCTCATCAACCGGGATCCGCGCCTTGGCCCCTTGGCCGACAATGGCGGGCCCACCCTCACCCACTTGCCGCAGGCGGGCAGCCCGGCCCTGGATCGAGGATCGTCCGACCTCATGGCCACGTTGGGTCTCACAACCGACCAGCGCGGTTTGTCGCGCCTCTTTGACGACCCCGGCACTCCCAACGCCGCCCTCGCCGACGGCACGGACATCGGCGCCGTTGAAGTTCAACAGCCCACGGCGCGTAACCTGTTTTGGAACAATCTCGCCGGCGGCAACTGGAACGATGCCGCGAATTGGAGTGCCAACGTCGTTCCCGGAACGAATGACAACGTGATCATCAACCTTCCGGGCACGGTTACCATCAACGGCCCCATGGCCTGTTTCGGTCTCACCATCGGCAGTTCCAGCAACGCACCGACGCTCACCGGTGGCGGCACGATCACGCTCCACGGCCCCTCCGCCTGGATTAACGGCACGATGAGCGGCAGCGGACGGACCGTGGTCGAGGCTGGCTCAACGCTCGACATCGCCAACACGAGCGGGAGCGGAGCCCTGCTGAACGCCCGAACTCTGGAGAATCGCGGCACCATTCTCTGGAGCCGCAACTTTCTCGGTGTGATCGGTGGGGCCGTGATCACGAACGGGCAAGGAGCTTTATTTCAGGCCGAAGGCCCCGCAGAGGCCATCCTCGGGGGCGGCATTGCGGCCGGTCGCATCGACAACGCGGGTACCTTTCGCAAGGCCGTTGGGAGCGGACCGTTGACCCTTTCCAGCGGCCTGGGCTTCAACAACTCCGGGACGGTGGCGATTGAAGACAATCTGCTCGTCTGGGGCGGTGGCCTCACCAACAACGGCACGGTCATTCTCTCATCCGGCGTGACCAACCGATTCACCGCTGGCGGGTCCGGCAACGGCACCTTCTTCGCACCAGCCACCGCCCTCGTGGAATGGACCGGCGGCACGTTCACCCTCGACGGCGGCGCGCAACTCAACGGCGACGGGCTCTACCGGATCAGCAGCCCGGCCACCGTCGCCGCCAATGCCAGCATCACCATCACGAATCTGGATCTGATCCACGGCACACTGGATGGCACCGGCACCGTGACGATAGCGAACGTCATGAATTGGAGCGGCGGGACGATGAGCGGTCGAGGCCGGACGATCATTCCGGCGGGAGCCATGCTCAACGCCACCCTGCCTAGCGGTGGAGGCCTGAATGCGCGCACGTTGGAGAATGCAGGCACGATTCGTTGGACGGGCGCGGGGAACCTCGGCTTCGTCAGTGCCGTCATCACCAATCTTGTCGGGGCCACTTTTCTCGCGGAAGGCGCGGGAGGCATGACGTTTGTCTCCGGACTCAACCGGTTCGACAACGCCGGGACATTCCGCAAATCCGTCAACCCAGGAACGCTCGAGATCGTGGACTTCTCTCGAAGCGGCAGCTTCAACAACTTCGGCACCGCGGAGATTGACGCAGGGACGTTCCATTGCAATGCCAGCATCACCAACCTGGGAGCCTTCCGGCTTTCGAACGCCACCACCCTTCGCCTTGCCGGAGGTGGTTCGGCCACGGGCACCTTCGAAACACCGGCCACCGCGCTGACGGAGTGGACGGGCGGGTCCTTCACGCTGCATCCGGGCGCGCAACTCACCGGTCCGGGCCTGTACCGGATCAACGGCAACAGCGCCAACGTCGTAGGTAGCGGAGATGTGACCGTGCAGAACTTTGATTTGGTGACCGGCGACAGCGCCTTGACGGCCTTGAGTGGGACCGGTCGCCTGACCATCAGCCATTCCATGAACTGGAGCGGAGGCACGATGAGTGGGGCGGGACGCACCTTCATTGCTCCCGAGGCGACGCTAGCCCTCACCAACGCGAATTCCATCGGCTTGCTGCGAACCCTGGAAAACGCGGGCAAGGTCGCTTGGACAGGCTCCGGAATCGTCGGCCTGCTCAACGGCGTCATTACGAACCAGGCCGGCGCCGTGTTTGAGGCGTCCAACGACGCTCGTCTGGCCTATTCCGGCGGCACTTGCCGCTTTGATAACTCAGGCACGTTTCGGAAGTTGGGAGCGGCTGGAACGACGACCATCGATGCCGGTCTGCCCTTCAACAACACCGGCACGGTGGACATCCAGAGCGGTATTCTCGCGGCCAACGGCGGATTTCATTCAACCGGCAGCGCTTTGCTCAACTTCGCTCTGGGAGGCACGCAGGCCGGTTCGAATCATGGACAGCTCACCAGCTCCGGAACCATCACGCTCAACGGCGCGCTGAGCGTGGACTTTCTCCCGGGTTATACTCCGGCGTTGAACGACTCGTTCACTGTGCTCACCGCCGGAACCCGCGCCGGGGCGCTCAACCAATTCTCCTATCTTTCGAATGGGTTCAGATTGCAGTTGAGTGACACCCCCAACTCCATCCTTCTCAGCGTCAACCAGGTCGTTCCTCCCACCGAGGAGGCTCCGAAATTGAGCCTGCAGATCCAAGATGGAGCGTTGCAACTTTGTTGGCCTGCGAGTTCCAACGCGACCTATCGCGTGGAGTTCAGTTCGGACCTCACCTCGACGAATTGGACGACTCTTCCCGGCAACATGACCGCCGAGAACAACACGATCTGCTTCAAGGATTCGCTCGGCACGAGCCATCGCTTTTACCGCCTCCGGATGGCGCCATGACGGAAGGCTTCTGACTCAACGTATTCGTCGCTTTGCTGGGCGACTTTGCGTCTTTGCGTGAACTCCATTGATTTCAACTGCAGCGTGGCGCGCTCCAACGCCAGGCTTTGGGACGGAAGCCCGAGAGGGAGTCCAGGCTCGCCCTTCCACCCGCCCGCATTCCAACGTCACCGCTGTCCGCGGCATGAACCTCCGACAACCCAGCGCGTGGCTGATTGCCAGCAGCTTGATCGCTGCGGCTCTCATGACTGCCTGGCTCGGACTCGCCCCCGGGCCTGCGTCGCCGCCTCCACCCGCTGCGCCCCCACCCACCGCCGCATCGCCGCCGTCCGCCGCCGATCCGACCCTTGCCCGCATCAGCCCCGAACTCGCCGCGCAATGGATGTCGATCGAGGCTCACGAACAGCACGTCGCTGACACCACCTGGGCGGTTGAAAAGCTCGCCGCCTCGTGTACCCAGGTCCTGGATTCGTTCTGGGATCAACTCAACGCCGCCCCCGCCCCTGCCCGCTGGGAAATCATCACCGCCCTGGCGGTGGAGGAACTCCTCGGACCCACTTGGACAAACCCGCAAAACCTGCCCCATGACATTCTGAGGTTTCAGCCTCAGGACGCCCCGCTCCCGCTCGCAACCAACCAATGGATCTCCCTGCTCTCCCACTACCGTCAGGAGGGCTGGTACCTGCTCCAAACCGAATTTCGCCACACCCGTTTTGATCCTCCCACCCACGGTCTCCCCGCCCGCAGTCGCTTCGAGTTCTCCGCCCATTTCCTGCGCGATTCCCCTCCCGAACGCGCCGCTCTCCATGGGCCACTCACCATCACCTGGAGTTCCGCCTCCTTCGGTCACGAGCCTCCTCGCATCCAAAAGATCGACGCCAGCCGCCTGGAAGCATGGGTCCGCCCGGGCCCTCCCGCCTTTGTTCCCATCCTCACCAGCCCCGTCGTTCCTCAACGACATTCGCAGTCGGTCGATCCCCTCATCGCCCACGATCTGCAAGGCGACGGGACTCCCGAGTTCCTGCTCGTCGCCGCCAACACGCTCTTCAGGTCCAGCCCCGACGGCACGTTCCGGGCCGAGTCCATTTCACCCGCCCTGACCACCCCGATCACCGCGGCGGTGCTCGAGGATTTCAACTCGGACGGACACCCCGACCTGTTGATCCAGACGCTGCAGGATCTGCAGCTGGTCGAAGGACGCCCCGGCGGCCGCTTTGCCGCTTCCTCCCGTTCCGTCTGGACCGCGCCACCCTCGACGACATCGGTGTTCACTCTGACTGCCGGAGACTTCACCGGCGACGGCGCGGCGGATGTGTTTCTCGGGCAATACAAGGAGCCCTACGTGGGCGGCAGCTCTCCGTCGCCGTTCCACAACGCCAACGACGGCTACCCGTGCCATTTGCTTGCCCAACACGCCGACGGTCGGTTCGTGGAGGTCTCCACGGATCCCGGGATTGCCCCCAAACGACTCCGCCGCATATACAGCGCCTCCTTGGCCGACCTGGACGCCGACGGCGACCTCGATTTGCTCACCGTCAGTGATTTCGCCGGACTCGACCTTTACCGGAACGACGGGCCCGGGATCTTCACGGACGTCACGCACGCTTGGGTCGCAAATCCACGGGCCTTCGGCATGGCCCATACTCTGGCGGACTTCAATGCCGATGGCCGGTTGGACCTGCTCATGATCGGGATGTCGTCACCGACGGTGGATCGGCTTGAACACCTGGGGCTCCGTCGTCCGGACAGCCATCAGGACCAGGGCCAGCGGGCGGCCATGACCCATGGGAACCGACTCTACCTCGCGCTGCCGAACGGAGGATTCAGCGAATCGCCCCTGGAGGATTCGATCGCCCGTTCCGGCTGGTCCTGGGGCTGCGCCGCCGCCGACTTCGACAACGACGGCTTCCCCGATGTCGCCATCGTGAACGGGCTCGAATCCCGTGAATCCGTGCGCGACTACGAGTCGGAGTACTGGCTCCACGATCAGCACGTGGGAACCGCCGAGGAAAACGCCGCCGCCTATCTCTATTTCAAATCCAAGATCGCCCGGACCCGGGGCCGCGGCATGTCCTACGGCGGGTACGAAAAGAATCGGTTGTACCTGAACCAGTCGGCTCGGGAGCTCCTCGAAATCGGCCACTTGTTGGGCGTCGCGCTGGAGCAGGACTCCCGCAACGCCCTCGCAGAGGACGTCGACGCCGATGGGCGGGTGGACCTGATCGTGACGTCCTTTGAGAAATGGCCCACCCCCCAGCCAACCCTGCGAATCTTCCGAAACGAGCTTCCGAAGGTCGGGAACTGGATCGGCTTCCGGGTCCCCCATGCCACACCGGGCACCCAGGTGAGCATTTCAGGACCAGGAAATGACCAGGTTCGTCAGATGGTGGCGGGAGATTCCTACCGATCCCAACACTCCAGAACCGTCCATTTCGGTCTCGGCACACGCTCCGAGGTCACCCGAGCCACCGTGAGGTGGCCCTCAGGAAAAGCTCGCACCCTGGAGAACCCTGCCGTCGGCCGTTACCACCTTGTGGACTGAATGAGGGGCGAGCGGACTTCAAGCAGGGGCGAGCGACACCATCCTTGATTCCACGATCAGCGGAAGGGAATGAGCTGAATGCGCTCCTTGTACCACAGCATGTCCGCACGGCCGGCGGCGTCGAAGTTCCGAATCGGACCGTAGCTGAAATCGACGGCGTACTTGGATGCCGCGCTCAGCCATTTGCGAATCTCCGCGTGCCCATCGGCGAACGAGAAGCCGCATGCGCCGTTGTGGTACGACGCCGGAAGGTCCTGCCAGCTGTTGACGTTCGGATCGGTCACGAAGAAGGCGTCGTTGATCGAGTCCGGATGCTCGTCGAGCGTGATGTAGGTCTTGGCCGGTTCGGGAACATCCCCCGTCTTGATGAATTGCCGGTAGGCACCACCGAAGGCCCAGCTTTGCCCACGGGCGGTGTTGTCGTTGGGATCGTTGTTGGACCGGCCGAACAGGGCGTTCATCGAGTTACTTCGCAGCCGCTGGGTCCAGCCCGCCCTGCGCTGAGCCGGGCTGACAAACTTGTCGGCCGGGCATTTGTAAATGCCAACCGCCCCTCCGGTGTACGGGCCAAGAACCCCGTTCCGAACCCAGAGCTCGTTCGTCACGCTCTGTGCGGCGATCGAACTGCCGGCCTCCCAGGTCATCACGTTGTTGACCCAGTTGTTGAACCGACGCGTCGTGATGGCTTCCTCCGTCCCGGGAATCGTGAAGTTGTTCGGGTATTTCTCCTCGAAATCGCCCGAGTACAAATGCACGCCCAACACCAATTGCTTGTTGTTGCTGATGCACGCGATGCCCTGGGCCTTGGTCTTCGCCTTGGCCAGCGCCGGAAGCAGCATGCTGGCCAGAATCGCGATGATCGCGATCACTACCAGCAGTTCGATCAAGGTGAACCCCTGGGTTCGCCGGGGAGTACCGCGCCGAGTGGTCAGGATGGGAAGCATGGGAGTTTTTGGGATGTTCTTGTGCAAGGTACGCCGAAACCATGCCTCGTAATCAAGTGGGTTATTGGAGGCTCACCCCCAGGCCAAGCCCTGAAGCTCAGCCACGCCACCCGTGGTTCTCACGCACCTGGATCATCGCCGCCAGAATGTTGTTCCACGTCTCCTGCTTCATCATCACTTCGTTCGGGAACATGCAGCCGTCCCAGCAGATGTGCTTGCACTTCTTGGTGACCTTGCCCGCGTCGTCCCGCAGCCAATAACCCGCGTCCCGAGCCACGTTCAGTTTTCCGTTGGGATCGTTGACCGGACAGTGCTTGCCGGTCTTCTCGTGGTCGCCTGAGCCCTTCACCGTCGCGTCGTTCTGCGCGACATGGAAATCGATGGTCCACGGACGCAGCGCCGAGGTCATCTTCTTCATCGCCTTGTGGAAGGCCTCCGGTTCCCAGTGGAACTTCGGCGGCATGATCCGATGTTCCGGCGCATTGTAACCCAGCGTGTAGAGCAGGGTGTGCGCCATATCCGCCTGGAAACCAACCACCTTGGGCATTCCGACTTCCTCCAAGGTCTGGATCATGTACTTCCAGGAATGCATGCCGGCCCAGCAAATCTCCCCCTCCGCCGCCAAACGCTGCCCATGATCCTTCGCCACTTTCCCGCCTTCCTTGAAAGTCTTGGCGATCAGCTTGGTGTTTCCTTTCGGGTCCTTGTCCCAATCCGTCACCGATGCCGCCGAATCGATGCGGACGATCCCGTACGGGCGCACCCCCAGGTCCGTCAGTTTCTCGGCGATCCGGCAGGCCTTGCGCACCGCGGTCACCCAGTTCGCCCGCTTGGTCTCGTCGCCCATCGCCGAGCCCTCGAACCACACCGGCGCCACCACGGATCCCACCACGAAACCTTTCGAGGCGATCTTCTCGGCCAACGCCTTGATGCCGTCATCCGAGATGTCGATGTCGGTGTGCGGGTTGTAGAGAAACAGGTCCACCCCGTCGAACTTCACGCCGTTGACCTCGGCCTTGGCCGTCAGGTTCAACATCGTGTCCAGGTCGATGAACGGCTCGGCACCCGGACTTCCCTTGCCCACCAGGCCAGGCCACATCGCATTGTGGAGCTTCGGGAAATTGTTCGCAGCGGCGGTGGCGGTGCTCATGGTCGATCGGTCGTGGTTGGATG
The DNA here is from genome assembly GCA_963205105.1 of Verrucomicrobiota bacterium. Lineage (GTDB taxonomy): Bacteria > Verrucomicrobiota > Verrucomicrobiia > Limisphaerales > CAIMTB01 > CAIMTB01. The sequence goes on from CAUJJW010000057.1 coordinate 15,156, forward strand.
GTGTCTCAGACTCGGGTGCTCCGAAAAACTACCAACCGGCCCCCGCCACGCACAAGCCGTCTTCCACGCGCTGGCGTTCCCGCCGTCCTTCCCCCAAGCTCCCCGGCCCATGAAACGCGTGGTCCTGCTCGGTAGCACCGGATCCATCGGCACCAGCACCGTCAAGGTGGCCGAGGACCTCCCGGAGCGCGTCCGTCTCGTCGGCCTTGCCGCCGGGAGCAATGCCGATCTGCTCATCGAACAGGCGCTCCGCCACCGACCTCAGGCGGTGTGCATCCACGACCCCGCCAAAGCCGCCGCCGTCCGCGCCGCCCTTCCGGAGTCCATCCGCGTCCTCCATGGCCCCGAAGGCCTGATCGAACTCGCCACCCTCGCCGATGCCGACATCGTGCTCGTCGCCATTGTCGGCACCGGCGGCCTCCACCCCGCCCTCGCCGCCATCCGCGCCCGCAAGGACATCGCCGTGGCGTCCAAGGAAATCCTCGTCATGGCCGGCGAAATGGTCATGGGCGAGGCTTCCCGCCATGGCGTCCGCGTTCTCGCCGTCGACAGCGAGCATTCCGCCATCTTCCAATGTCTCGACGGCAAACCGCCCGAGTCCGTCCGCAACCTCTGGCTGACCGCGTCCGGTGGCCCCTTCCGCCGAACCCCCGCCGAGGAATTCCCCCATATCACCGTCGAGAAAGCCCTCAAACACCCCTCCTGGGTCATGGGCCGGAAAATCACCATCGACTCCGCCACCCTCTTCAATAAAGGCCTCGAAATGATCGAGGCACGCTGGCTCTTCAATATCGGCATGGACCGCGTCCAGGTCGTCGTTCACCCCCAGAGCATCGTCCATTCCATGGTCGAGTTCGTCGACGGCTCCATCCTCGCCCAACTCTCGACGCCCGACATGTGCCTGCCCATCCAGTACGCCCTGACGTACCCGGATCGAGCCCGCAACGACCGCGTCCAGACCCACTTCGCCCGCCTGGGCACCCTCACCTTCGAGGAACCCGATCCCATCCGCTTCCCTGCCCTGACCCTGGCCCGCCAGGCCGGTGAACGCGGCGGGACCCTGCCCGCGGTCCTCAATGCCGCCAACGAGGTCGCCGTCGATGCCTTCTGCAACCGACGCCTCTCCTTCACCGGCATCACCGCCACCGTCGCTGAAACCATGCGGCGCCACACCCACCTGCCTCACCCCACCTTCGAACAAATCCTCGAGGCCGACGCCTGGGCCCGCCAAACCGCCGCCACCCTCATCCCCCCCCACGGTCACAGCGGCTGAGACGGACCCCGCGGTGATGATCGACCCCACCGATTCCGTCCAAGCACCCATGCGTGTCACCGTCCCGGTCACTGAACGAGTCCGATTGGACGGGAAGTTTTTTCGCGCAGGCTCCCAGCGATACATCGTCCGCGGCGTCTCCTACGGCACGTTCGGCCCCAACAAAGCCGGCGAACCCTTCCCCGAACCCGCCGAGGTCCAAAGGGATTTCCAACTGATCCGCAGCCTCGGCGCCAACACCGTCCGCGTCTACGATCCACCACCGCCCTGGCTGCTCGACGCCGCCGCCGCCCTCGGCCTGCGCCTGTTCGTCTCCATCCCCTGGGCGTCCCAATCCTGCTTCCTCGATTCACGCGCCCGCCGTCGCGAAGCCCGAACCGCCGTCGCCACCACCGTCTGCAGCTTCGCCCGACACCCCGCGGTCTTCGCCATCGCCGTCGCCAACGAAATCCCCCCCGACATCGTCCGCTGGAGCGGTCCCCAACGCGTCGCCGCCTTCCTGGATGAACTCGTCGCCGCCGCGCACGACGCCGATCCCCAGTGCCTTTGCACCTATTCGAATTATCCGCCCACAGAGTTCCTCCAACCGCGCCATCTCGACTTCGTCACCTTCAACGTCTTCCTCCATCAACGCTCCACCCTCGACAACTACCTCGCCCGCCTCCAACTGATCGCCGGCGACCTACCCCTCGTCCTGGGTGAATGCGGCGCAGACGCCCTCCGCGAAGGTCCCGAGGAACAGGCCCGCATCATCTCCGACAACCTCGCCGCAGCGTCCGAAGCCGGTCTCGCCGGCGCGTTCCTCTTCACCTTCACCGACGACTGGGTCCGCGGGGGCGTGCGCGTCGAGGACTGGCAGATGGGCCTCACCACCGCCACCCGCGAACCCCGCCCCGCCTTCACCGCCGCCCAAAGCCGGTTCACCGAACCCCGCTTCCTCCCCGCCCCCTACTCCCCACGCGTCAGTGTCGTCGTCGCCTGTTACAACGGAGCCGACACCCTGCGCGCCTGTCTCGATTCCCTGCTCCTCCTCGATTACCCCGAATTCGAAATCCTGGTCATCGACGACGGTTCCACCGACGGCACCCCGGACATCACCATCGCGTTTCCCCAGGTCCGAACGCTGCGGCACCGCATCAATCTTGGCCTGTCCTCCGCCCGAAACCTCGGCATCCGGGCCGCCACCGGGGAGATCGTTGCCTTCACGGACGCGGACTGCCAGGTCGACCCGGATTGGCTGCGGTTCCTCGTCGCTGCCCTCACCCGCGACTCCATCGCCGGGGTCGGCGGCCCCAACCTCCTGCCCCCCGACGACTCGACGGTGGCGGCCGCGGTCATGGCGTCACCCGGTGGTCCGACCCACGTGATGCTCGACGACCGCACCGCCGAGCATGTGCCCGGCTGCAACATGGCTTTCTGGAAATGGGCGCTCGACGGCGTGGGCGGTTTCGATCCGGTCTTCCACCGGGCGGGTGATGATGTGGACCTCTGCTGGCGTATCCTGAAGCGCGGGTGGCGCATCGGTTTCGCCCCGGCCGGTTTTGTCTGGCACCACCGGCGGGCCACGGTCGGCGACTACCTCCACCAACAGGCGGGGTATGGGGAGGCGGAGGCGTTGCTGGTGACCAAACATCCGGAACACTTCAACGCCCTCGGCAACGCCATCTGGCGGGGCCGGATCTGCACCGGCAATCCCGCCACTTTCCCCTGGCAACATCCGGTCATCCATCACGGCGTCTTCGCCACCGGTTTGTTCCAGACCCTCTACACGCCTTCCGCAGACGGCATTCTCCCCTTCTTCACCAGCGTCGAATACCACGTCGCCGTCGCTCTCCCGCTCCTGATTTTCGCCACCGGCGTCGCTCCGCTCTGGCCGCTCGCGGTGCTCGCCTGGGTGGTGCCCCCGATGCTGTGTGCCCTCGCCGCCTTTCGCGCACCCGTGCCCTCGGACCGGCGCCGCTGGTGGTCGGGGCCGCTGGTCGCCCTCCTGCACTATCTGCAGCCGCTCGTCCGCGGCAGCGCCCGGTTCCGCGCGCACCTGAGCCTCCGCGACGACGCCCCAAAAGTTCCCGATTCGCTGGAAGCCCGCTCCCGGGTCTACGGCGACGGTTCGGCCCGGGAACGGGAGTATTGGTCCGCCCAATGGCGCGAGCGACACGAGTGGATTCAACGCATTCTCAACGAACTGGAACGTCACCACTGGCGATGCCGCCCCGACGCGGGGTGGAGCCGGTTCGATCTCGCCGTCTTTGGTTCGCGCTGGGCCTGGCTGGAGTTGGTCACGGTCGCCGAAGCCAACCGCGACCGATCCCAGACCCTCCGCGCCCGACTGCGTCCCCGCTGGACCCTGTCCGCACACCTGACCTTCTGGAGCGTGCTCGGCATTCAATGCCTGGCGTTCGGAGCCCTGAATCTCCCGCTCACATCGACGTGGGTTCCGGTGCTCACCCAGATCATCATCGCGGCCTGCATCTTCCGCCACGGACGCATCCTTCAATGCAGATTCGGCGTGCTGCTCGACGACGTCGCCCGGGACTGGAAGCTATCCCCCACCAACGCCTCCACGTCCCACGCCGCCAACCCGCCCCCGGGTTGATCCGCCCGATCCGTTGCCGTTGGATCGGCTTCCAGGTCCTTGCCGAACGCCTCGCCTTGGAACGCTGCGGCGCCGTCGACAACCACGGATTCTCCTGCCGGGTGCGTGCATCGGCCTGACGGCGGCCCATGCAGCGCCTCGAGCCTCTCCGACAGCAGGCATGTCCCGTGCAGTCGGGGTTCATTCGACAGCCCGGATACGCCCCTGCCCCTCGGTCGGGGACGAATTAAAATTGACACCCCTTCGAACCCCAAGATGTCATCTCCCGAATCGTTCGCCCCCCGTTCCGAGTACGGACGTGTCTTGTCGCTTGCCGGGGGGCGTCCCAGCCAAGCCAGCAAATTCTGATCAACATGAGCCAGCGCAGGATCAACATCGCCATCGTCGGCCTCGGCTTCGGTGCGGAATTCATCCCCATCTACCAGCGGCATCCCAACGCCAACATGTACGCCATCTGCCAGCGCTCCCAGGAGAAGCTGGACACCATCGGCGACGCGTTCGGAGTGGAAAAGCGCTACACCGACTACAAGGACCTGCTCCAAGACCCCGCCGTCGACGCCGTCCATATCAATTCCCCCATCCCGGATCATGCCTGGATGTCGATCGAAGCTCTGAAAGCCGGCAAACATGTCGCCTGCACGGTCCCGATGGCCACGTCCATCGCGGATTGTAAGAAGATCGTCGAACTCCAGAAGAAGACCGGCCTCCATTACATGATGATGGAGACCGTGGTGTACGCCCGCGAGTTCCTCTACATGAAGGAGCTCTACGACAACGGCACCCTTGGCAAACTTCAGTTCCTCCAGGCCAGCCACCAGCAGGACATGGACGGTTGGCCCAATTACTGGCCGGGCCTTCCCCCCATGTGGTACGCAACCCACTGCGTCGGTCCCGTCTGCGGCCTCGCCAATCTCACCGCCGAATACGTCAGCTGCTTCGGCTCCGGCACCATCCGCGAGGAACTCATCAAGCACTACCAATCCCCCTTCGCCGTCGAAACCACCCACATCAAGTTCAAGGACAGCGACGTCGCCGCCCGGATCTACCGCTCCCTGTTCGATGTCGCCCGCCAGTACCGCGAGAGCATCGACGTCTACGGCTCCAAGGCATCCGTCGAATGGCCGCTGATCGAGCACGAACCCCTGGTGCTCCACCGCGCCAAGAAACCCGAACCGAAGATTCCCAAGACGGTCAAGGCCCCGGACTACGCCAAGCGCCTCCCCGGCCCCATCCGCCGTTTCACGACCAAGGGCGTCTACGATATCGGCAAGAAAACCCACCTGAGTTTCACCCAGGGAGCCGGCCACGGCGGCAGTCATCCCCATCTCGCCCACGAATTCCTGTCCGCCTTGGTCGAGGATCGCGCCCCGTTCCCTAACGCGCGTCAGTCCGCGAATTGGACCTGCGTCGGCCTCTGCGCCCACGAATCCGCCCTCAAGGGCGGCGCCATCGTCAAACTGCCTGCTTTCACCCAGTAAACCGACCCTCAACAACCCCCACCAGCACTCCCTCCTCATCCGTTATGAACATCAAACAAGACGGCATCGCCCCGAATGCCGGTCGACTTCTCTGGGCCGGCTTCATGGCCATTCTGGCCGCCGGCGTCGGCTTCGGCATCCGCGGTGCCATCTTCACTGACTGGGTCAAGGCCTTCAATTTCACCGGCCTGGAAACCGGGCTCATTGGCGGCGCCGGGTTCACCGGCTTCTGCTTCGGCATCGTGATCGGCGGCATCATCGTTGACCGCATCGGTTACGGAAAACTGGTGGCCGCCGCGTTCGCCTTCCACGTGCTCTCCGCCCTCGTCGCGTTCGGGGCCACGGACGGCATGGCCACCAAGACGGCCTTCACCTACCTCTGGACCGGAACCTTCTTGTTCGCGGTCGCCAACGGCACCCTGGAAGCGGTCGCGAATCCGCTGGTCGCCACCCTGTTCCCAAACAACCGCACCCATTACCTCAACATCCTGCACGCCTCCTGGCCGGCCGGTATGGTGATCGGCGGCTTCATCCATAGCGCACTCGCCACCAGCAGCTGGAAGCTCCAGCTCGGCTGCTTCCTCATCCCCGCAGCCATCTACGGGTTCATGTTCTTCGGCCAAAGCTTCCCCCGCTCCGAAGCCTCTCAAAAGGGCCTGAAACTCGGTGAAATGCTCAAGGACGTCGGCTTCCTCGGTGCCGCCATGATCGGCATCTTCATCGCCCTCTTCGTCAAGGACGGCCTCGGACCCCTGCTCAGCGGCTTCACCGGCAGCGAGTTCTTCGGTTTCACCGCCACCAACTCCGGAGCCACCAGCACCTGGTTCTATATCTCGGTCGCCGTCGGCGTCGTCGTCTGGGCCATGTTCTCCAACGCCAGCGGCTGGTCCATGGGCGCTCCTATCCTGTTCGTTCTCTTTGTCGTCCACTCCCTCGTCGGCGCCGTCGAGCTCGGCACCGATGGATGGATCCAGAACATCCAGGACGCCATCCTTCAGCCCGGCGACGGCACCAAGTTGTTCATCTTCACCTCGGCCGTCATGTTCGCGCTCCGCTTCTGCGGTCATTTCATCGAACACAAACTGGGCCTCAAGCCGCTCGGCATCCTGTTCGTCTGCGCCATCATGGCCTGCATCGGCCTCAACATGGTCAGCAATGTCACCAGCTTCACCGGCGCCCTCGTCGCCCTCACCGTGTACGCCATCGGCAAGACGTTCTTCTGGCCCACCATGCTCGCCGTCGCCTCGGACCGCTTCCCCCGCTGCGGCGCCGTCGCCATCTCCATCATGGGTGGCATCGGCATGATGTCCGCCGGTCTCGTCGGCTCCCCCGGCCTCGGCTATGCCAAGGACCGGTTCTCCGGCGAAATCCTCCAAAAGGCCAACGCCGCCGCCTACGAGGAATACAAGGCCTCCACGTCCAGCAAATGGCTGATCTTCGACGAAGTGAAGGGCATCGACGGCCAGAAACTCGCCGCCGCCACCGCGGTTGCACCTGACAAACGGTCGGCCACCCAGCAGGTGGTCGTGGAATCGTACGTCAATGGCAACCGCCAGACCCTCCGCGTGGATTCCTTCATCCCCGCCACCATGGCCGTCATCTACCTGCTCCTGCTGCTCTACTTCAAGGCCATCGGCGGCTACAAACCCGTGCACCTGGAAGGCACCGACGCCGCCAAGGCGCACTGACCGCACCCGCACGGCATTCAGAACGGGAGGTTGGCCTCCCCATCACGAGCAAGGCCCCGATCCTCACGGATCGGGGCCTTCTCGTTGCGGTCTCCCTTGCGGTAAGTTCCTGCCCTGCGACGTGGCTTTGGCGACCACCCCGCAAGGTCCTTCTAGGGCACCAGCCGGGACCCCGGGCTAGGGCCTTCCGCCGGCAACCCCATCAGGCTGGTCTGCCCGCATTGCGGACAAACCCTTACCCGGCGCGCGGCGTCCCACGACGCCTGATGCCATGCCCCGCGCCATCCACATACCTCCCCCACTCCTCCCCCATACCCCCGTATGCAGAAAATATCGCACTCCTCCCAAGGAGGCATCCCCACGCCCC
>CAUJJW010000058.1 GCA_963205105.1 Verrucomicrobiota bacterium
CAGGCCCGCGACATCCTCCGAGGTCAGGTCGCCTCCATCGACACCCGCAACGGGATCGTCGCCGGACGCGTGCAGCGCGTGGACCCCGCGGTCCAGAACGGCACCGTCCTGGTGGAAGTCGATCTCGAAGGGGCCCTGCCCAAAGGCGCGCGACCCGACCTGAGCGTCGAAGGCACCATTGAGCTGGAGCGCCTCGTGGACGTGCTGAACGTCGCCAAACCGGTTCAAGGCCAGGAAGGCACCACCGCCGGGCTCTTCAAAATCATCAACGGCGGCCGCGAGGCGGTCCGGGTCCCGGTGAAACTCGGACGCAGCTCGGTCAGCACCATCGAGGTTCTGGAAGGCCTGGAAGCCGGCGACCAAATCATTCTCTCCGACATGAGCCCCTGGGACGCCCACGATCGGGTGCGACTACGGTGATGTCCGTTGTTGTGCCACGTCGACATCAAGCTCACAAAGTGCCGGTTTTGGCTTACTCCTGAATTTCAATCCACGTCTTCTCAAAGACGGCATAAAAGACTCGCTCTCTGATTTCCCCTCCGTGCTCTCCTTGCCTCCTTGGCGAATCCCCGATCGCTCATGAACCCAGAACCCCTGATCCAGCTCGACGCCATCACCAAGGTGTTTCTCACCGATGAGGTCGAAACCCACGCCCTGTCCGGAATCCACCTCTCCCTCGCCAAGGGTGAGTACGTCTCGATCGCCGGTCCTTCCGGCTGCGGCAAATCCACCCTCCTCTCCATCCTCGGTCTTCTCGACACCCCGTCCGGCGGCACTTACACCCTCAACGGCCAGGCCGTCGCCAACCTCGACTTCGCCCAACGCGCCCGCATCCGAAACCGCGAGATCGGTTTCATCTTCCAGAGCTTCAATCTCATCGGCGACCTCACGGTCTACGAAAACGTCGAACTACCCCTCGTCTACCGGGGAATGCCCGCCTCGGAACGCCGCTCCGCCGCCCAGATCGCCCTCGAAAAGGTCGGCATGTCCCACCGGGTGAATCATTACCCGTCCCAGCTCTCCGGCGGCCAGCAACAGCGCGTCGCCGTCGCCCGCGCCCTCGTCGGCAATCCCTCCATCCTGCTCGCCGATGAACCCACCGGAAATCTCGATTCCAAGAACGGGGATGCCGTCATGGATCTCCTCCGCGACCTCCACCGCGAAGGCGCCACGATTTGCATGGTGACCCACGACCCGCGCTTCGCCCGTCACGCCGATCGCACCGTCCAACTCTTCGACGGCCGCGTCGTCGAGGAACGCGACGCCGTTCCCGGCTGACTCTTGTTCCGCCGTGGCAGTGCCCACCGGACCCTCCCCACCCACCCTTCGCACCGGCCATTTTTGCTTCTCGCGCGCTGCGGCTTCGATCCATAGCGTTCCGACGTGCTCGCCGGCTCCACGACGACGAAGCCTCAACAACGCCAGGCCCGGCGCACCTTACACTGGCAAATCGTCCGGGTCTTTGTGGCGGTCGCCAGCGTTCCTCTCCTGGTGATGACCGTCTGGTATGGACGCAACCTGCAGGCTCTTCACCTGGCCGAGTCCGGCAATCGCCTCTCCGAAATTGGCCGGACCCTGAGCCGCGAAATCGACGCCTACCTCGAACTCCACCGCTCCGCCATCGTCTCGGCCGCCGAACTCTTGTCCTGGACCTCCGACGATCCCACGGCGTCCAGCCGCGTCCTGGCCGGCCTGCGCGCCCGGCACCCCGGGTTCCTGACCGCCCTGGTCGCCGACGCCACCGGTCGGATCACCCTGTCGGACCCGGCGACCAACCAAACCGGCCAAACCATCGCCGACCTGGGTCACTCGATCGCCGACCGCGAATACTTCCAGCGACCGATGGACAACGGCCAACCGTTCATTTCCGAGGCCTTCCTGGGTCGCGGCTTTGGGTCCGATCCGATCATCGCGCTCAGCGCACCGATCGTGGACCGTTCGAACGCCCGGATCGGCATCGTCGAAGGTTCCCTGGATCTCGGCAGGTTCCGCCAATTCGCAGACAACTTCCCCACGGTGCGCGGATTGAACCTGCTGCTGCTGGATGCCAGCAACCGGGTGATCTACTCCAGCGGACCGTACGCCCGCCCGGTGCTTTCCCAACTCGGCGACCCTGCTTTGCCCGGCATGACCAACGCCACGACCGGGCCCTTCCTGCATACGCCGGGGACGGTGGACGGCGCGTCCCGACCGGCCACACTGACGGCCCGCACGCGAACGGCTGGCGAACTCCTTCGAAATCGTTGGACCATCCTGGTGCAGCAGGATGTGGCCATCGCGCAGGCGGACGCCCGGCAACTGCTCTGGATCATGGGAGGAGGCCTGGCGCTGGTGCTGGCCGGGCTGGTGATTGCCGCGCGGATTCTGGCCCGCCACATCACCCAGCCACTCGAACGCTTGGTTCGCTGGAGCCACAGCCTCGCCTTGGAGGACACCGCGATTTCCCAGGTCCCTCCCCCCAGTTCCATCATCGAAATCTCCGATCTCCAGGATCACCTCCGGGCCATGGCCGGACGTCTCCACCTGGCCTACGGCGATCTTCAGCGCGCCCACGAGATCCTTCGGGAAGCCAACGACGACCTGGAGGCGCGCGTCGCTGATCGGACCCGCCGACTTCGCGAAGCCAACAGCCTCCTTCGGGAGGAGGCCGAGGAGCGGACCCGAGCCCAGACCGCACTTGAGGAAGCCAACTTCCGATTGCAGGAAACCACTCGCGAAGCCCAGAAGCTGGCCACCGAAGCCGCCCAGGCCAGCCTCGCCAAGAGCCAGTTCCTGGCCAACATGAGCCACGAGATCCGCACCCCGATGAACGGGGTCATCGGCATGACCGACCTGCTCCTCGACACCCCCCTGTCCCCGGAACAACACGAGTATGTCCAAATGGTCCGATCCAGCGGTCAGGCCCTGCTCGCCGTCATCAACGACATTCTCGATCTCTCCAAAATCGAGGCCTCCAAGCTGGAACTGGAAATCGCCGAGTTCGACCTCGTTCCGCTCGTCGAGGAAGTCGCCTCGCTCCTCTCCGTGCAGGCCCATAAAAAGGGACTGGAATTCATCTGCGCCATCGATCCGGCCATCCCCTCCAAACTCATGGGCGACGCCGGCCGCATCCGACAAATCCTCACCAATCTCGGAGGCAACGCGGTCAAATTCACCGATCAAGGCAGCGTCCAAATCCGGGTCCAACTCGCCCACACCACCCCGAATTCCCTCACCCTCCGGTTCACCATCGCCGATACCGGGATCGGCATTCCCCTGGAATTGCTCCCCAACCTGTTCACCCCGTTCACCCAGGCCGATGCCTCCGCCAGCCGACGTCACGGTGGCACTGGTCTGGGCCTCGCCATCACCAAGGAACTCGCCGGACTCATGCACGGATCGGTCGGCGTCGAAAGCGATCCGGGCCGCAGCTCTACTTTCTGGGTCATTCTTCCCTTTCCCCGACCTGCCTCCTCGCCCCCCTACCTCGCACCCGACTTCACCGGCCTGCGAGTGCTCGTGGTGGATCCTTCCCCGCCCAGCCGGGTGGCCACCACCACCCTGCTCCATGCCTGGGGCTGCAAAACCGACTTCGCCGGCGATGCCCGCTCCGCCCTCGACCTCCTCAGCACGGCTTCTTCCCAAAACACCTTCGACGTCGCCCTCGTCGACGCTTCCACCCCTGGCCTGTCCCCGGCGGAGTTCGTCCAAGCCGTTCAGACCAACCCCGCTCTTCAATCCATCGAACTGGTTCTGCTCAGCGCATTCAAACCGGGCGACAAGAGCCGTCCAACCGCCGGCACCGGATTCTCCCAACAACTCGCCAAACCCGTCCGCCAATCCGCTTTGAAGGCAGTGCTCGCCCGCCAACTCGCACGCACCGCCTAACGCCCGTGCCGCGGATGGCCCCATTCGCGTTTTCGGGCTCCTTGTATCCCAATTTTGGGAAGGACTTTCGCACGCCATCGACCTGCGGACGGCTCTTGAACCTGAGGGAAGCAGGGGGATTACGAATACGATGAGGAGGACGAGGACGACGGGAGGGCAGGTTCATGGGTAAGGACTCCTGCCGACGCACCCGCATCGACCCGGCGCCGTCCGCCGGCTTCCTCGTGGCACTGTTCATGCTCCGCCTCCTTCAACCGTGAATCGTGAATCGCGAATCCGGAAGAGGCCCCGCTCCGTCGCGGCCAGCGTCCCGCCCCCTGGAATCCCAGGTTCATGGTTGGTGAACAGGTTAATGTTGAACAGGCGCCTCTCCTAAACGGCTGGCGACGTCCCACCCACCCATTCCCATAGTCCGATACCATGCCGCACCATCGCTTCTTCCAGCGCCCATTTCTCAAGAGCCCTGGGTTCTCGGCCGCCGCCATCCTCACCCTCGCCCTGGGCATCGGCGCGAATACCGCGATTTTTAGCGTCGTCCACGCCATCCTCATCCGGCCATTCCCTTACCCGGATTCCGAACGGATCGTCTTTATCGCGGCCAGCCAGCGGGACAAACCGGACAGTTCCTTCCCGCTCGCACTGCCCGACCTGGAGGATTTTCAGAAGCAATCCGACGCGTTCGAAGGCCTCGGGGGAGCCATCGATGCCCAGTTCATCGTGACCGGCGATTTTCCAACCGTGCGCATGAAGGGTGCCTACGTGTCTCCGGAAACCCTGGAACTGCTCCGTGTGCCTCCCAGCACCGGCCGATTGTTCCATGCCGAGGACGACCGACCCGGCGCCAGCCGCGTCTGCCTGCTCACGCATCGCGCCTGGGAACGTTTCTTCGCGCTCCGCCAGGACATCGTCGGCCGCACCGTCCTGCTCGATGGAAAACCCCATGAAATCGTCGGCGTCATGCCCGCCGACTATAAGTTCTGGGACGCCTGGTTCTACGTCCCGCTGGCTCACGGGATCCCGCCCGAACTCCGCTCCGCCCGCGGCATCCGGCTGGGCATGTGGGGCATCGGACGGCTCAAAGCCAACCTGACCGCGCCACAGGCCGAACAATCCCTCGACATCATCGCCCGCCAGATCGAAACCGCGTTCCCCGCCGAGAACCAAAAGGTGACGGTGAAAGTGCGGGCGCTCGCGGAAACCGTGGGCGGTCGCATACGCCCGACACTGATGCTGCTGTTCGGAGCGGTCGGCTGCGTGCTGCTGATCGCCTGCGTCAACGTGACCAATCTGATGCTCGCCCGCGGCGCCTCCAGAACCCGCGAACTGGCCGTCCGCTCTGCCTTGGGCGCCAGTCGGTTCCAAATCGTTCGCCAACTTCTGTTGGAAACGCTGCCCATCGGCGTCCTGGCCGCGATGACCGGCGTGCTGCTCGCCACCGTCGGTCTCCGCGCCTTGCTCACCCGGATCCCCAGCGAATTAATCCCCGCCGAAGCCACGATCGGTCTCAGCTGGCCCGTCCTGACCTTCACTCTCGCCGTCGGCCTCTTCACCGCCCTGCTTGCCGGCATCCTCCCCGCCTGGCAAGGCGCCCGAAGCGCCGTCGCCGAAGCGCTCAAGGACGGAGGACGAGCCGGCACCGGCATTTCCGGTACACGCATCCGCGCCAGCCTGGTCGTCGCCGAAGTGGCCCTGGCTCTGACGCTTCTCGTCGGCGCGGGGTTGCTCCTGCGCAATCTTGCCCAGATCGCCCGCACCGACCCCGGCTTCCGAACCGAACGTCTGCTCATCGCCACCCTTCAGTTGCCCGAGGAAACCTACCGCGATCCGGCTCGCTGCCTCGTCTTTGCCCAGCAGTTGCTCGAACGAACCTCCCGCTTCCCCCAAGCCCGGCAGATCGGAATCGCTTCGTCCGTTCCCATGTCCGATGGCAGTCTCAACCTCCCCTTGCTCCTCGAGGGCCGCCCCTTTCGACGCGAGGAAATCCGGTCCGTCCAATACAACGCCGTCACCCCCGGCACCCTCGAAACCCTCGGCATCCAACTCCTCCGCGGACGGCTGTTCCAATCCACCGACCACGCCGCAGGGGAGCGCGTCGTGATTCTGAACGCCGAGGCGGCCAAAGTGTTCTTCGGTGACGAAGATCCCTTGGGCCGCCTTGTCACCGCCGGTATTCCCCCAGAAATGGCTGGCGACAACCCGACCGGCATTCTGAAGGCCATCATCAACCCGCCCTGGGCCAGAGTGATCGGCGTCGTTCAAAACACCCGGCAGTTCAGCCTCACCATCGACCCCCAGCCGGAAGCCTTTTTCCCCCTCGAACAAAGCCTCCCCATTCCACCCGCCCGCAATAACCTGTCCCTCATCCTCCGCACCTCCGGCGATCCCCTCACCCTCGCAGGTTCGGTGCGTCAGGAAATCCAGGCCCAGGACCCCAACCTGCCCCTCGACCAGATCCGCACCATGGACGCCATCATCGCAGATTCCCTGCGAGGCCAGCGCTTCATCGTCGTGCTCCTCGGCGTGTTCGCCAGCCTGGCCCTCACCCTCGCCGCCGTCGGGATCTACAGCGTTGTCGCCTGGCTCGTCAGCCAGCGCACCCGCGAAATGGGCATCCGCCTCGCCCTCGGCGCCCAACCCGCCAGTGTCGTCCGGCTGGTCGTCACCCAGGGCCTCCGCCCTGTGCTCATCGGCCTCGCCCTTGGCATGGTGCTCGCCATCAGCCTCAGCCGCATCCTGCGCCATCACTGGTTCCAACTGGACACCACCGACCCCCTCACGTACGCCGCCACCGGCCTCGCCCTGGTCGCCATCGCCGCCTTCGCCTGCTGGATCCCCGCCCGACGCGCCGCCCGTATCGACCCTCTGAACACCCTCCGCGCCGAGTGACCGCGTCACCACGGGATTTGATATCCTGGGCCCAACCCCTGAGACTGCGCCCGGCTCCACGAGCCGTTCCATGCCGACGCAGCTCACCATCGACCTTCCCGGGTTCCCACCCATCCCGATCCTTCACGAAGACGACCACTACCTCGCCGTCGATAAACCCGCCGGCACGCTCTGCACCCGCCTCGGCTCCGCCACCCAGGCCGCACCTCTCGACGCCGCCCTCGAGTTGTCGGTCGTCCGCGGTGACCCCTGGTCTCAAGGGCGAAACCTGAAAGTCCTCCGCCTTGCCCACGTTCTGGAACCGGAAATCAGCGGGGTCCTGCTCTTTTCCCGCTCCGCCGTCAGCCGTCTCGCCCTGACTCAAGTCCTGGAGGATCGCCCCTCCGTCCACGAATTCCTCGCCGTCGTGGGCGGCAAGCCTCCGAAGAAACGCTGGACCTGTTGCCTGAAGATCCGGCCCGATCCCGCCCTTCCGGGCCATGTCCTCACCCACACCACCCAGGGGCTCTTCGCCGAAACCCTCTTCGAAGTCATCGGCCACGGCGATGGCATGGCCCTTGTCCTGGCCCGCATCCGAACCCACCGCCCCCACCAGATCCGCGCCCACCTGGCCGCCTCCGGCGTCCCCATTCTCGGCGACACCCTGTACGGGTTCGGTCGCCGATCTTCCCGCAAACAACCCGGCGCCCTGCCCAAGGCGGATGCCCCGGTCACCCGCCGGAAACTGCCGGAACTCGCCCTGCGCGCCGTTCGCCTCGCCTTCCAGTGCCCGGTCACCCACGCACCCATCGACATCCAGGCACCCGTGAAGGAATTCCTCGCCGACTACGGCTTCGATGTGGGCGAAGAGGATTTCGCCGACGACCCCAACCTTCCCGAGGCGTCCTGAAGGAGGTTCCGCTACCTTCCAGCCCTGTTGGAGGCCCATGCAGATCGATCTCCCCGAACCACTTCTCCGACTCCTCCGCACCGAGCCCGTGCTGGGCCGCGCCTACCTCGTCGGAGGCTGCGTTCGTGACGCCCTGCTCGGCAGCGAACTGAAGGACATCGACATCGAGGTGTTCGGGGTCGGCTACGAACGACTCGCATCCGCCCTCCGTCGTCACGGCCGGGTCGACCTGGTCGGACGCGCTTTCGGCGTCGCCAAGGTCACCCTCGATGGCGCCGTCTATGACTTCAGCATCCCCCGGCGCGACTCCAAAACCGGCCAGGGCCACCGCGGTTTCGGTATTGAGCTGGAACCCGACATCTCCCCGAGGGACGCGGCGGCCCGCCGGGATTTCACTGTCAACGCCCTGATGCTCGATCCCCGCTCCGGCGAGTTGCTGGACTTCTTTGGCGGCCAGGCGGACCTCGAACACCGAACCCTGCGCCACACCAGCCCTGCCTTCGACGAGGATCCCCTGCGCGTCCTGCGAGGCATGCAGTTCGCCTCACGCTTCCAACTCACTCCCGCTCCCGAAACGCTCGAACGCTGCCGGGCGATGGTTTCCACCTGCGCAGAACTCCCCGCCGAGCGCGTGCGCGAGGAATGGTTCAAATGGGCCGCCCGCAGCACCCTGCCCTCCGCCGGCCTTCGCTTCCTCGAAGCCACCGGATGGATGGTCCATTTCCCCGAAATCGCCGCCATGCGGGGCGTTCCCCAAGACCCGGAATGGCACCCCGAAGGCGATGTCTTCGAACACACCCTCCATGCCCTCGACGCCCTGGTGCGGCTCACCGAATGGCGCGATGCCCCGGAACCCACCCGCATGGTCTGGTCCCTCGCCGTTCTCACTCATGACCTGGGCAAGGCCACCTGCACCCAAAAGGCCGAACGCCAGGGCCGCCAACGCATCATCTCCCCCGGCCACGAAATCGAAAGCGCACGGCTCGCGGAATCCTTCCTCAACCGCATCCAGGCACCCCACGCCATGACCCAGCGCGTGCTCCCGCTGGTCGCCAATCACATGGCGCACTTCCAGGAGGCCTCCGACCGCGTCGTGCGACGCCTGGCCCGACGTCTCCAACCGGAAACCGTTCAGGCCCTGAGCGTGGTGATGACCGCCGACGCCTCCGGCCGCCCGCCCAAGCCCGCCCAAGTGCCCGAGACGGTCACAGTGCTGGTGGCCGCCGCGGAGCGGCTGCGCATCGCCGACACCGCCCCGCGGCCTTTGCTCCTGGGACGCCACCTGTTGGCGTTGGGATTGACCCCTGGCCCGGAGATCGGCCGCTGGACTCAGGCCGGGTTCGAAGCCCAGTTGGACGGCGTCTTCCACGATCTCATCGGCGCCCACGCCTGGCTCGCCCAACAACCCGAATTCCCCGAGTCCGCCCGCGCCCTCGCCCAGGCGTTTCGCCCCTCCGAGTAGGGTTCGGTGTCGGGCCGTGCCGGGGTGAACGGCTTCAAAACGGCATGTCGTCCGACTCGGCCGTCCGCCCGTGACCGCCACCGCCCTGGGCCCAGGCCCCGCCCGACATCCCGGACGGACGCAGGTTCCATTCGTCGAGCAGTTGCATGGGGATCTCGGAGAGGAAGCGCGACTTCGACAACAACGACATGCCCTGACCCGGTGTCATCCGCAGCAGCGGATAGCACAGGTACAACTCGTCCTTGGCCCGCGTCACCGCGACATAAAACAGCCGCCGCTCCTCCTCGATCGCCGAAGGGTCCTCCAAGGATCGGCCCGAAGGAAACAGCCCGTCGCACAGCATGATGGCGAAGACCACCTGGAACTCGAGCCCCTTGGCCTGGTGAATGCTCGACAGCCGAACCCGGTCCTCATCCCCGCGCTGGGACTTCTGGTCCGCCTCCGCATCCATGTTGTTCAACAACGACAGCTGGGTCAGGAAATCGGTCAGCGACTCGAATTGCCCGGCGTACACCGCCAACTGACCCAGGTCTTCGAGCCGCTGACTGGCGTTGGCGAAGGTGTCCTCGGCGTAGTCGTCGTAGAACGCCTCCAGCACCAGGCGAATCATCTCCCCCGGCCGACCGAACACTGACGGGTCCTCCAACTGGGAGACCGTGACCGCCAGCCCGGCCCAGGCCGTGGCCGCCTTCTTCGGAGCCGCCGGAGCCGCCGCCATGAGCGAGGGCGCGAGACGGGGGGTGACGCCTGCTTCCGCGGTCGCCGACAACCGGGCGTGGGCCTGGCTGAACGTCAGCCAAAGCTTCTCGGCAGCTTTGGGACCCACCCCGGGGAGCAGCAACGCGATGCGTTTGAAGGCGAGTTCGTCCGTCGGATTGGCCGCCAGTTTCAACCAGGCAGTCACGTCCTTGATGTGGGCCTGTTCAAAGAAGCGGATGCCGCTGGTGATCACGAAGGGAATGTTGCGCCGGGTGAACTCCATCTGGATCTCCATGGCGTGAAAATGGGAGCGGTAGAGCACCGCGATCTCCGACAACCCCACCCCTTCCTCGTGCGCTTCCACCACCCGCTGCGCCACAAACCCGGCCTGCTGCTGCGCATCCTCGCAGGCGATCAGCACCGGCTTGATCCCTGGCTTGCGCGCTGCCGTCAGTTCCTTGGCGAATTGTTCGGAGTTCGACGCAATCGCCGCATTCGCCACCGCCAGAATCTCCGGCGTGCTCCGGTAGTTCACCTCGATCTTGTAGACCTTCGAACCCGGGTAGCGCTTGGGAAAATCCAGGATGTTCCGGAAGTTCGCCCCCCGCCACGAGTAGATGCTCTGTGAGTCGTCCCCCACCACCATCACGTGCCGGTGCTGGGCTGCCAATCGGTCGATCAGATCGCTCTGGATCTGGTTCGTGTCCTGGTACTCGTCCACCAGCACGAACTGAAATCGACGCTGATACCGCTCCCGCACCGACTCGTTCTCATCCATCAGCTTCAGCCACAGTGACAGCAGATCGTCGAAATCCATCACGTTCGCCGCCCGCTTCCGCTCCGCATAGAGCGTCGTCACTTTCTCGATCAGATCCTTCAGTTCCTCGAGCCCGGTCCGCCGCCGCTCCAGCACCGTCGCCAGGGAAAGCCGTTCATTCGTCACCCGCGACAGCAGGTCCGCAATGACCTCCGCCTTCGGAAACGCCACTTCCTTCGCATCAATCCCCGCCGCACCGATGCAGGCCTTCAGCAGGTCTTCGGAGTCTTCCCGGTCCAATATGGTGAAATCCGGCCGGTACCCGATGGCCTCGGCGTTGCTCCGCAGGACCCGCGCGCCAATCGAATGAAAGGTCCCGCCCCACAGCTGGGATTGCTCCGATCCCAACAGATCCGACACCCGGCGCATCATCTCGCGCGCCGCCTTGTTGGTGAAGGTCAGCAGCAACACCCGGTCCGGAGCGATGCCGCGTTCGATCAGGTAGGCCACCCGGTAGGTCAGGGTCCGCGTCTTGCCCGACCCCGCGCCCGCCAGCACCAAGGCAGGCCCCGGCGCCGCTGTCACCGCGGCGTACTGCTGCTCATTCAGTTCGGCCGCATAGTCGATGCGCAGGTCCGATTCCCGCTGGAACGAATGCAGCACATACTCACGCGACATGCCCGCATTGAACCCGGAATCGAAAACCGCAACCACGCAAAACACCGCAGTCCCGACGCTTCGGCACATCCCGAAGTTGTGGGCGGTTTATTGGCCGTCGCGGAGCGACAAACGAAGGTAGCCGGGCCTTTTAAGGCCCGGATTCACGGTGCCGACCACGGCAGCGTCGCGGAGCGACGCCTGAATCTGTGCACCGTCGTCGGTAGATTTCTTGGCGTCCCAGTGTCTTGGCGTGAACTCCATCGATTTCATCTGAATCGTTCCGCTAAGCGAGGTCGGCGTCCTCCGCCACCAACCACGGCGTCAGCGCCGCCACCAGTTCCGGCGGAATCCGCCGCGGTTTGTCATCCAACCGCGTGCACACATGCCGGGTCACCGCTTCCAACAACACCGTGCCATCGTCGCGCTTCACCCGGTGATGCACCCCGAGACGCACCCCCTTCAGCTGGATCAACTGAAGCTCGATCACCAACAGGTCGTCGTACCGGGCCGGCCGGAAATACTGCAATCGCGCCTCAATCACCGGAAAAATCACCCCCGACTCCTGCAACGGGAGCAGAGGAAAACCCGCGTGTCGCAGAAACTCCCCGCGCGCCGCCTCCAGCAGGTCCAGATACCGACTGTGATAGATGTGATTACCCACCGTGCACTCCGCGTAGGTCACGCGGTGCCGGTGACGGAAAACCTCGGGTTCAGGCACACCCCCGAATTACCGGCCCACGCCCGGCGCTGTCGAGCCTGGCAACGGTTCCCCCATCGCGCGGGCCGCATCCCGTTTCACCCAAAGCATCGCCGCCACGATCAACACCACCGCCCCGCCGGCATACGCCAGGCTGCTCCCGCTGATGAAGTGGCTCTTGTTCTCAATCGCACTGCCATGCGGACCGTGATCCGCGTACCAACCGGTCAGAAACGGACCGAACGATCCCAACCCCCACCCCACCGTGTTCATCAGCCCCGCTGCCGTCGCGCGCGACCGGGCCGGCACCACATCGTAGAGGGAGGCGAAGATACCCGCGTCATAGAACCCCTTGCAGATGCCAAAACAGGTCATGCACACCAGCAGCGTCGTCACGTCCCGAGTCGAGCCCACCATCCACACAAATCCAGCCCCCACCAGCAACCCGCCCGCCTGCACCAGTATCCGACCCCCGACATGCTGACGCGCCAAATAGTCCGCCAACACCCCCGCCCAGGGCACCGACACCGCGCTCGCCAGATGAATGAACGCCGCCCCGGACAAACCCGCCGTCGTCAGTTTGAAATCAAACTTGTCCACCAGGAAACTCGGCGTCCACGACAGGAAAATGGTCGCCACAAAATTCGCCCCCACAAACACCGCCATCAGCGCCCAGGCCGTCGGTGCCCGCAACACATCGCTCACCGCCACCCAAAATCCCGGCGATTCCTGAACCACCACGTCACCCTCGGATTGCCCGCGCCGCGGTTCCCGCAGAAATGCATACAGCACCACGGCAATCAACAACCCGCCCGCGCCAAACAGGTAAAAACCCCAGCGCCAGCCGTGGGTCATCGCCAGCCAGGCCCCGATCCAACTGCCCAGCACCGTTCCGGCGTACACGCTCGATTGGTGCAGCGACATCGCCCGCGACCGCGTCTTCTTCGAGTGGTAATCGCTCACCAGCGACATGGATGCCGGGAAATAGAAGGTTTCCCCCAGACCCTCCAGGGCCCGCACGGTTACGAAGTGCCACAGCTTCGAACACCACCCCGTCATCACCGTGACGAAGCTCCAAAAAATGCACCCGCCGAGGATGAGATGCCGGCGCGCCGCACGGTCGGCGACAAATCCCGCGAACAGGGCGCAGGAACCGTAGACATAGCCGAACGCCGATGAAATCAGGCCCAATTGCGTGTCGGTGAACCCGAACTCCTGCTTCAACGCCGGCAGCACCACCGAGATCGCCTGGCGATCGGCATAGTTGAAGAAGCAGATGAACCACAACATGCCCACCACCCACCATTTGTAGGCAGGGGATACCGGCTTGGAATCGGAAGACATCACGCGAGTTCTGCTGCAGACGGACACACCACGGACGGAATCAGGGCCGTGGCGGAAGGTCGGGGTCGAAGCCTTGTCACGGAACGGAACAGCATCCCCTCAGGGCGCCCGCTCTGTCGGACGCCCCGCGGCCCGATTGCCGCAGACCCTTCCCGTGGTTGGTTGATACAGCTCAGGCAACTGCCCGGGCCGATTTCCTGGAGCGAATCAGAAGCACCATGTCGTCCATCAACGCCAACCGCTGACGCTTGTACATTTCCACCGTCTCGTCGCACTTCGGCTCGATGTTGTCATCGGCCAGCCGGATATGGTGGTCGACATCCCGATACTTGGCCATCAGCTCCTGGAACTTGGTGTCCGTCGCGGAAAGCCGGTTGATGTCGTCCCGATACTCCGGAATTTCGTCGGCAAGATGGTGGAACAAGTTATGCATAAGCCTGAAGTGGTTGACAGGATCCATAGGCCGGCACGACGAATGTGACCAGCCAAAGATTGCCGGGGACTTCCCCATTCTTGTTCGATCTGCATAACGAGAAAAATCTTCCGGTCCCGCGGATTGACTTGATTCGAATCACGCCGATAGCTTGACCCGCCCGTAAGAACGTTCCTTTTCGCCCCATGCTGGAAGCCATCGAGAAGCTCCTCGTCCTCCAGGACCGCGACCGCCGCCTCATCCGCCTCCGCATCGAGGTCGCGGATATCGATCCTCAGCGCCGCCTTGTCCAAACCCGCCACACCAACGCCGAAGCCGAATTCGAAAAGGCCAAGCTCACCGGCCAGCAGCTTGAAAGCGAACGCAAGCGGCTCGAACTCGAGGTCGAATCCAAAAAGGAGCAGATCGCCAAGTATGCCGCCCAACAGTGGCTCACTCGCAAGAACGAGGAATACAAGGCCCTCAGCCACGAGATCGAAACCTGCAAGGCCGCCATCAGCAGCCTCGATGATCAACAGATCGTCCTGATGGAGAAAATCGAGGCCGCCGAACGCCAGGTCGTCGCCGCCGCCGAGATCCTCCGCAAAGCCAAAGCCGACAGCGCCGTTCAGCTCCAGCAGATGGCCGAGGCCGAAGCCCGCCTGCGCAAACAGCTCGCCGACGCCGAAGATGCCCGCGCCGCCGCCTCCGCCGCCATCATCGACCCCATCCTGCTGGGACGTTACGAGCGCATTCTCAAGAGCAAGGGCGACAAGGTCGTCGTTGACGTCCAACGCGGCGTCTGCGGCGGTTGCCACATGAAGCTCTCCCGCCAGAACGTCATCGATTGCCAGGGCGACCGCGACATCGTCCAGTGCCCCAACTGCGCCCGTATCTTGTATTACCTCCCGGGCATGGACGTCACTCCCCTCGAGTAGACCGCCTCGCCGAAGAGTCCCTACTCGAAAAGCCCCATCTGCACCCCGCCCGGCCGACGAAAGGCCGCGGTCGACAATTTCGGGCCATCTTCCGCCAAACCCGCCTTGCGCCGGGCCGCATGGAACAGCTGCGCCGTCTGCACAGCCAGCAAACCTTCCCCCGTCATCCGCGATCCGAACGTCGGGTCGTTCAGTTTCCCGCCCCGCATCGATTGAAGCTGGTTCAGCACCTTGTCCTTCCGTTCCGGGAAATGCCGTTCCAGCCAGTCCCCAAAAACGGCTTTCACCGCGTGCGGCAGCCGAAGCATCACGTAAGCCGCCCAACTCGCCCCCGCCGACTTCACCGCCGCCAGAATCGCCGGAACCTCGTGGTCGTTCACCGCCGGTATGATCGGCGCCACCATCACCCCCACCGAAACCCCAGCATCCGCCAACGTCCGAATCGCCTCCAACCGCGCCGCAATCGGCGAGGTCCGCGGTTCCAACACCCGCCGCAGGTCCGGATTCAGCGTGGTCACCGAGATCGCCACCGATGCCCCCCCATGCCGCGCCAGTTCCGACAGGTAATCCACGTCCCGCGCCACCAACGCATTCTTGGTCACGATCCCCACCGGGTTCCGGAACTCCGCCAGAACCGACAGACACCGCCGGGTCAGTTCCAGTCGCCGTTCGATCGGCTGGTACGCGTCCGTCACCCCGCTCAACGCCAGCCATTGCGGTTCCCACGACGACGCTGCTAGCTCCGCCCGGAGCAGTTCCGGCGCGCGTTCCTTCACCAGAATCCGGGATTCGAAGTCGAGCCCGGCTGAAAACCCCAGGTACTCGTGCGTCGGCCGAGCATAGCAGTAGGCACAGCCATGCTCGCAACCCCGATACGGGTTCAGACTCGCCCGAAAGGGAATGTCTGGACTGTCGTTCCAACTGATCACGCTCACCGACAAGTCACGCAGGTAGAGCGTGGTTCGCGGACGTTCCTCCGCCGGGTCCAGATCCGAATCGGGATCCGGTTCGTACGACAGGGCTTCAAACCGATTGGTCGGTTGCAGGTCCGTGCCGCGTGTCGACCGTCCGGGCACGCCTTCCGCCGGGGTTTCGCTTTTGGACATGGCCCGTCATCCTCCCCCCAAGGGTCGGACATCGGCAGTCCCATCGGCCCCCACCACATCCGCCGTCCACTTCCGGGTGGCCCAGCCGATCGCGGCGCCATAGCCCAGTCCATGACACACGCCCCACATCACCATGCCCAAGGGGCCTTTCAGGGTGGTGTTCAGAAAATCACCGGCGAAGTACCCCAATCCATGCCCGACCACCAGAACAGCTGCCGTCGCAGGAATCGTCCAGGAACGCCGAAAAGCCAGGGCCATCACCACCGCCAACATCACCGGCCCCACCAGCGCCGCCACGAGTTCACCCGGTTTGCCGCGCAAGGCGAAGTACGGCGCCACCCATCCGGCCGCATACGCCAGAAAACCAACCACGAAGACCCACCCGTAGCGTTGCCGTTTCGCAGACGGCACCAGCAACCGCCCCAACAACCACGGCGTTCCCAGCAGGTAGAGCGCCGCCCAGAAACTATAGGCTCCGGCCTCGGTGAGGTTCCGATACAGCCATTTCCCGGCAAATGCCACCGTCCCGTACACCACCACGCTCACCGCCCCAAATCCCAGCGCCCCCAACAGCGCCGCCTTGGTGCCGGTCAGCGGCGTTGGAGACTCGGACGTAACCATGGATGGTGGATTCATTGCGTTGATTTCCCAAGAAGCATGGACCTTCCCATGCAAGCCATCGCGAGGGTTGAAACCGGCTCCCTCACCCCAACCCTCTCCCGGAGGGAGAGGGAGTCGCGTGTCCCCCGCCGAATGACTCCGAAACCCTCTCCGTGCGAGCCGTCTCGACTCGTTCCAGCGAACGCCTGGCTCAGCCCTGCGAAACCCGCGGGGTGTGTTCTCCTTCTCCCTCCGGGAGAAGGCCGGGATGAGGGCCGCCCGCTCCACTCCTTGCGCCACGGTTCATGGTCCCAATACGTGTCCAATTTCTGGAAAACGCGCCTCTCCATGAAACGCACCTCCGTAGCGGCAGGCGTCCCGCCTTCTGTAGAAGGGGGCGTCTCGCCCCCCGGAATCCCCGGTTCATGGTCCATCGGTATGTCGCCTGTCCCACTGCGGCGTTCCAAGAAAGTGCCGGCGGATTCCTGGTTCACGGAGGCAGAATCTGGGGCGGTGGCACCTTGAACGCAACCGTCCGCCATCGTTGAGCGATGAATCGGACCTCCGTCACCACCGCATCCTTGGGAATCGCCAGTTCGACGGTGTAGCTCGACCCGTTCCCGCTCCAGCCGGAATGGGCGTGCCAGCGACCCGTTGTGTCTCGCGTCACCACCTTCCAGGTCAGATCCGGGGTGAACCCTGTCAGATCGAACATCACCCACGGCGTCGACTTGGTGAGGTTCATCCATTGCCGGTTCGAATCACTCCCCCAGCTCGAGCCTGTCCCACGCTCCTCCGGATCCAAGGGTTGACTCCGCAGTAGAGTCCAACCACCACCGCGCTTCTCGAATTCAAAACGACCAGGCCCCGCCAATCCCATCAGATTCACCGTCATCCCCTGCAGCGTCCGGCTCCCTTCCAGCGCCTCAAGCACTCCCGGATCCGGAATCGCCCCCGTGTGAATCGTCCAGGCTTCGTCCGGTCCAAATTCCGATTCCGGTACCCGCTCGAACGACGCCTCAATCTCCCAGGCCGCCTCGTGCCGGCAAAGCTCTGGGGATTGGGCTTCATTCCCCGTGACGTCCCGAAAGTAAACCCGGCCTGCCCGCCATTCGGGCCGAGCCTGGCCGCCCTGCTCCACTTCAAATTTCGGCCACGGATGGCGACCGGAACCCTGAAAACCCAGATAAGTCACCCGCAACCCGTCCACGTCGCGCACCGCCGGAACCGGCTCCGGCACCCAGGACTCCCCCACCCAGGGATGGGGATTGTGAATGCTCATGGAAACGCCGCCCGTCGACGCCCCATGCTCGTCACCCACCCGAGCTTCGAAGTGAGCCATGCGCCGCGGATACAGGCGCGAGTACTGGTGGGCAATGTTGGTGCCGCCCAGATTCGATTCACCCCGCCCCGAATCGAGGTCCATCACACAGCCGTGCTCGTCCACCGTGGACGAAAACCAGGGCGGCCTCGGCTTGGGAAAACCCTGTTCGTCCTCCCAGCTGTAAAACAAACACAGCCCATTTCCGGACCACCCTCCCCGGATGCGCTCCGTCGGCGCGCCAAGCACACGTTGAGCCCATGGAAATTTCCGACGGAACCCATCCCACTCCGGCATTCGCCCCAACACCATCTCGTGATTGGTTCCAAAGGACGCCTTCCACAGCCGCAGCTTGGAACCATCCGGCAAATCCGCCAATACCACGCCCGCCCCTGCCGATCCCCCGGATTTCCGGTACACCATCAACAATCCCGCCCCCACCAGAAAACCGGCGAGCAGGACCAACGGGAAAACACGCGAACGGGGCGGCATCGGTCCTTTCTCCTTACTCCCTGGTGAGCCCCTCGACAACCCTGGGAATGCTCTGGAATCCACGCCCGCTCCAGCAAAGATTCGCCCGTCCTCGCCGCCATCACTCACCGCCCACCATGCCGCCGGCCCCCCAACGCGCCATCCCGTCCGTCGACCGGCTCTTGCACGCCATCGCGCCCTCGGATCTCCCACGACCCTTCGTCGTCCAAGCCCTCCGCCATCATCTCGCCGCCCTCCGCTCCGCACCCGCCATCCCCGACTTCGAAACGCTCGTCGCCGATCTCAATCAGATCCTCGCCGCCACCGCCCGCCAGCGCCTCCAACCCGTCATCAACGGCACCGGCATTCTCGCCCATACCAACCTCGGCCGCGCCCCACTCTCCACTGCCGCCCTCGCCGCCCTCAGCTCGGTCGCCGGCGGTTACTCCAATCTCGAACTGGACCTCGACTCCGGCGAACGCGGCCCACGCGCTGCTTACCTCGAGCAATCCATCGCCCTCGCCACCGGCGCCCCCGCCGCCACCGTCGTCAACAACTGCGCCGCCGCTCTCATCCTCATCCTTCGCCACTTCACCGCCGGCCCACGCCAGGAGGTCATCATCTCCCGCGGCGAATTGATCCAGATCGGCGGCGGATTTCGCATCCCCGAAATCCTCGAATCCAGCGGCGCCCGCCTGCGCGAAATCGGCACCACCAACCAAACCACCCTCGACGACTACGCCCAGGCGATCGGCCCACACACCGCCCTGATCCTTCGCGTCCATCGCAGCAACTTCTTCATGGAAGGGTTCGTCCAGTCCCCGTCCATCGCCGACCTCGCCCGCCTTGCCCAAGAGCGCGCCCCTGAGTTCGGACCGGCAGGCCTTCCGCTGGTCGAGGACCTCGGCAGCGGCGCCTGGGTCGACCTCGCCCGTCTGGCCCCCCTCGATCACGAACCGCAACCCCACGAAAGCCTCCAGGCCGGCGCCGATCTGGTGTGCTTCAGCGGCGACAAACTGCTCGGGGGTCCTCAAGCCGGTCTCATCGTGGGCCAGACCGAACGCATCCGCGCCCTGAAGAAGGATCCGTTCTTCCGCGCGCTGCGCTGCGACAAGCTCGTGTTCGCCGCGCTGCAAGCCACGGTCGAAAGTTACCTGCACGCCCGCTCCACCCGCGACGCGCCGCCGCCGGAAGGGATCCCCATGCTCGACCTGATGCGGATTCCCCTCGAAACCCTCCACGGCCGGGGCGAAGCCATTCTCACCCGCCTGGGAACGCTCGCCATCCAGGTCACCCTCGGCGAAGGGCGCTCCCAGATCGGCGGCGGTGTCTGCCCACGTTCTCACCTCCCCTCCGTCAACCTCGTCATCCGCCCCCACACCCAAAGCGTCGAAGCCCTCAGCCGTCAGCTTCGCCATCACCCTACACCCATCCTCGCCTTCATCGCCAACGACACCGTTCAGATCGATCTCCGCACCGTCTTCCCCCACCAGGACGACCTCCTCGTTCAAGCCCTCCAACGAGCGCTCTCTCTGACATGAATCCACGCATCCGTAGCGGCGGGCGTCTCGCCTGCCGTAGAGCCGGGCGTCCCGCCCGGCGGAAACCGATGCTGGACGCCTTCACCGTGCGCGAGTGCCACACCCCGCTGCATGTCAGCCCGTCCGCCCACCAAAGAACTGTCCTGGCTGACTGCTTCCGGTTCCCTTCATGATCCAACCCTTCATCCTCGCCACCGCCGGACACGTCGACCACGGCAAGAGCGCCTTGGTCCAGGCACTCACCGGCGTCGACCCCGACCGCCTTCCCGAGGAAAAAGCCCGAGGGATCACCATCGACCTCGGCTTCGCCCACCTCCACCTGCCCGCACCGCTAAACCCCAACCCCAGTCAACCCGCGGTCACGACGTACTCCTGCGGCATCGTCGACGTGCCCGGCCATGAGGATTTCGTCACCAACATGGTCGCCGGCGTCGGCGCCATCGACCTCGCCCTGCTCGTCGTGGCCGCCGATGACGGCTGGATGCCGCAGTCGGAGGAACACCTACAAATCCTTCAGTACCTTGGGGTGACCCGCGCCGTGGTTGCTCTCACCAAGATCGATCTCGCCACGGATGAGGCGCGCGTCACGGAACAGATTCGAGCCCGACTCGCCGGCACCGCCTTCGCGAGTGCACCGATCGTGCCGACCTCGATGCCCCTGGGCCGTGGACTCAACGAGCTGCGGTCAGCCATCGCCGAGGTCCTATCGACCACGCCAACACCGGCGGATTTCGGAAAGCCCCGCCTGGCCATCGACCGCGTGTTCGTGCTGAAGGGTATCGGAACGATCGTCACCGGCACGCTGGCCGGAGGAAGTCTGGCCCAGGGAGACACGGTGGTGCTCCAACCCTCCGGATGCGCCTGCCGTATTCGGTCGTGCCAATCGCATGGGCAGGACGCCGACCAAGTCCACCCGGGCACCCGCACCGCCCTGCATCTCGTCGACATCGCGGCGCAGGACATTCATCGCGGCGACGTGGTCACGATGGCAAAGCTCGGTGCGGCCTCCACCACCCTCGATGTCTGCGTGGAGAAATCAGCGAGGCTCCGCCATGGCACGTTACCCGCCGCCCGGCCGCTCAAGTCCGGCACACCGGTGCGCTTCCACCTCGGCTCAGCCAACATCCCTGCCCGCATCCAACTGCTTCGCGAGGGGACGCTGCTTCCCGGTACGACCGCGCTGGCCCAACTGCGACTGGAAAAGCCCGTATTCGCCTTCGTTGGCGACCGATTCCTCCTCCGAGACGCCTCCGAACAGAACACCCT
>CAUJJW010000059.1 GCA_963205105.1 Verrucomicrobiota bacterium
TGGATTCGGAGGGTTGAGCCAAGCGATGGCAGGAGCGAGTCGCGACGGCTCGGAAGAACGGGGTAAAGGCATGTCCCCAAGGGCAGGACGCGACACCCTCTCCCCCCGGGAGAGGGTTGGGGTGAGGGAGCCCGGTTTAACTTTCGCGACCGCTAGCATGGGAAGGTTCCGGGAGATCCACCACGATTCCCGCACGGCGCCTTGGGATCATGAACCGGGAACTCCGGGGCCGAGACGCCCCCCTCTACGGCAGGCGGGACGCCCGTCGCTACGGACGTGAATCTTCAGCCGTAGCGGCGGGTCAAACGCCAGTGGTCGAACGCCAGCCGATGCTCGCTCTTCATGGCGGCAAAATCAGGGGAACCATCCGGGCGCTTGGGCCAACCGCCTGATTCCACCACCTCGACCGCGGCCGGAGTGGAAGTCGGCGGTTTCACCGGAGCGGATGCCGTGGCTGTCGCCGCGGGCTTGGCGAGAGGATTGTTGCGAACCTCAGCGGTGGCGCGACGGGCCGGGGCCCCGTCATAACTCATCGATTGGTCCGTGAGCTTGAGGTCCTCCTCCAGACTGCGCTGGGGTCGGATGCCCTTCCCCTGCAACACACCGTGGTAGGCGCGAACGGCCTCGTCCGGGGAAATCTTCCCGTCGGTGATCAACCGGAGCATCTCAATGAACGCCAACTGATGCTCCGCATTGTTGATCTTGCGGCCAAACAAAGCCACGCGTGCGCCGTGCTTCTGGGCGTCGTGGATCAGGCGGAACGCATCGTACGTCGTGCCGGCGCTGCCTCCCAAAATGCCGACCACCAGGTTCGGATCGTACTGCGCGAGTTCCTCCATCGCCTTGGGGCCGTGGTAGACGATTTTGAGAAACGCGGGCCGCCCCGCTTCCGGCACGCCCGCGAGGGTGCGAAGGATGTTGTCGTTGATGAACTCGCCGAGCTTTTCCGGCGGGATCCCGCTGCCGACGTTCGGATCAAAGACCTCCAGGAAATGGCGGAAGGTCTTCCGCTCGGCTTCCTCGCGGAATTCCTTGTACCAAAGCAGCGCTTCCCGGTCCTGATCGAGTTCGTTGACGAAGGTCACCGAGTACAGGCCGAGATTGGCGCCCGGAAACTCGTCGACGCTTCGATCACACTCCACCTCGCCGCATTGAATCTGGTCGATGGTGGCGCTGCGGAACGGCTGGGACGCTTCACGGGTGTAGCAGCCATGGCGCGCGGCCCACACATCCGTGGTGTCGTTGGCCCGGGCGGCCGGGGTGACGTGGCTGTTTTTGAAGAGGCCCTCTTTGATCGCCAGTTGTTCGCTGACATAGGCCGACATCAGCATGATGTCGGCGTGGCCCTGGTGGACGATCTCCCGGATGATGTCCAGGAACTCGGGCAGATTCCGGTAACCAAACTCCTCCCTGGACCAGACCTCGGGTGAGAACTGGGCGGGGCGGGCACCGCGCCGGGCCAGATACCCACGCGGGCCGGGAGCCCGAACGCCAAACGCCATATCCGCGTCCTTCGCGTCCGCGAGGATGAAGGCGCGGGAACGCGGGTTGGATCGGATTTCCGCGAGCTTGGCGTCGAGCGACTTGTTCATCGCTTCTGCGACAGAATCTGTTCGGTGACCGCCTTCACCAGCGCTTCCGCGTCGGCGTCCAGAACCCCTTCGGACCCCGACTCAGTCTTCGCTGGAATCCCGCACACCACACCGGGGCGCCACTCCGCGTTGTCGCAGAGTTCGCATTCCTTGAGCCCGTGGCGCGGGTCCGGAATGCCGAGGCTCTGCTTGATCTTCAGCAGGTCCTTCAGCTGCGACGGCGTCATCGTCTGGGGAGGTTTACCCAACTGGGCGGCAACCAAAACGGTGCGGCAGTAGGCCTCCAGGATCTCCATCTTGAAGTAGGCATCCTCGACGTCGTTGTGGCTCCAGGTCACGACGCCATGGTTGGCCATCAGCACCGTGTTGTGTTTGTCCACCAGGTCAGCCACCAGCTTGCCCATTTCCGGGGTGCCGGGTGTGCGGTAGGGGGCGATCGCCACCGAGGCGAACACCTCGTACTCGGGGATCATGCAGGTCGGAGGTTCCACGCCCGCGACGGCAAACCCGGTGGAGTACGGCGGATGGCAATGCACGGTCGCCTTGGCCCGGGGTTGGCGTTTCATGATCTGAAGGTGCATCAGGATCTCGCTGGTCCGCTTCTTGCGGCCCGCCTTCTGATTGCCCTCCAAGTCCACCAGGCACATGTCCTCGGGCTTCATGAAGCCCTTGCTCACCAACGTGGGCGTGCAGAGCGCCAGGTCGTCCGCCACCCGGATGGCGATGTTGCCGCCGTTGCCGTCCACGTAGGCGCGCTGCCACAGGCGGCGGCCAATGTCGCAGATCTGCTCCTTCAGCGTCTGCATCTGGGGCGAGTTGAAGAACGCCTCCAGTTCCGCCGGTGAACTCGAAGCCGACACCGGCTTGGCGAACACCGCCGCGGATTGGCTGATGGGCGAACTCGGCCCCGGCGTCCGCTTGTTGGAGAAGTCGCGCAGGACATCCTTCGCCGACGGCGTCAGCAACGCGTCGGCCGGCAGTCGGTTCGGGTCCTCGCCCCGGGCGATCAGGGCTTCGATATCCTTCGCAGTGATGACGGTAGCCATGGAAATGTGTGGTTCGAAAAACAGGATCCGCGTCAGCGGGGGTGATGGAACACGTGGTCGATCAACGCCGCGTTGATGGCGTCGATGGGCGGTGCCACAGGAAACGGTTGGGCCGCCTCGCGCCCCTCGACGAAGCCGATGACGTCGCCGATGCCGCCGCCCAGGTTGTCGTAGACCACCAGGCTGGGTTCCCGGGTGAGTCCGGGCGGGGAGGTGTCGCCCTGGGGAAAGTGCTCGCGATTAAAGGGGTTCACCACCAGCCACCGCGCGCCGTCCAAGCCAGCGACCGTGCGGCTCAACGTCACGCGACCGATGACTTTACCCAGCCTCACGCGGCGTCCTCCAGGGCGGTGGTGCCGGGCGAGACTTCATCGACGATGCCAACGATGATCCAGCGGACCGGGCTGTGTTCGTCGCCAACGGCCTTCCGCGCCGCGGCACCGTCGCTGGAGATGATCACCCGGTCGTGCATCCCGGCCCCGAGCGAATCAATCGCCACCTGGGGCACGCCTTCCGGTGTTCCGTCTCCGGCGATCGGCTGGCAAATGACGAGCCTCCAACCCTCGAAGCTCGGATGCTTCCGGGTGGCCGTCAGATTGCCTTCGACGCGGGCGAGGAACATGGGGTTGGTTTGCGGGATGCCTCAGCAGTGGGGCGCGGTGGGTTAGAAGATTCTGAGCTTGTCGACCATCACGCACCGGCGCACCCGGGTGAAGGTCTTCGGATTGCAGATGCCTTCGCCGGTCGTGGTGGCGATGGAGAAATTAGCGTAGCCTTCGCCGCCGGCGCCGAGGCCGGCCAGACAGGAGCCGTTCTTCACGAACAGCGTCGTGTCCAGCGCCCGCGCCATGGCGGTCATGTTGGCGACGTCGTGGGAGTGGATGATGGCGGAGTGCTTGTAGCCGTGCTCGGCCTTCTTCGCGAGGGCGATGCCTTCCTCGACGGACTTCACGCGGACGATCGGAAGGAACGGCATCATCTGCTCTTCCTCGACGAAGAGATGGTCGGGGGTGGTCTCCGCCACCAGCAGCTGGGTGCCGGGAGGGATGGTCGCTCCAGCAACCTGCGCCAGAGCCTGGGGATCGCGCCCGACGAGGTCCCGATTCACCACCGGGTGAGGGCAACCGGCGCCCTGCCCTGGCGGAAACACGAACGCCGCTTTGGTCAGGGCATCGACCTGCGAGGCACTGAGGCGGTAGGCACCGTTCTTCTCCATCGCCGCCATGAACTTGTCGAAGAACGGTTCCAGCACGTAGACCTCCTTCTCGCCGATGCAGAGGAGGTTGTTGTCGTACGCCGCACCGAAGATGACGCACTTGGCGGCGTTGGTCAGGCAGCTGGTGCCGTCGACGAGCACCGGGGGATTTCCCGGGCCGGCGCACACGGCGCGTTTGCCGCTCGCCATGGCGGCCTTCACCACACCGGGACCACCGGTGACACAGAGCAGCTTGACGTGCTCGTTCTTGCCGATGGCGCTGAAGGATTCGAGCGTCGGCGGTTCCACGATGCAGGCGAGGTTCTCAATGGCCAGTTCGCGGTAGATCGCCTCGTTGAAGACCCGCGCCGCCATGACGGCGCATTTGTAGGCCGCAGGGTGGGCGTTGAAGACCGCCGAGTTCCCCGCTGCGGCCAGGCTGATGATGTTGCACGCCATCGTGGGGATGGAATGCGTGCTGGGCGTCACCGCACCCACCACACCGAACGGGGCGTATTCCTCCAGGGTGATCCCGTGATCGCCGCTCAGTCCGTAAGGGTTCAGGAACTCGACGCCCGGAATGCCGCGTTGCGCCTTCAGCTTTTCAATCTTGTGATCCAGGCGGCCGATCTTGGTTTCTTCGAGCTCGATCCGGCCCCATTCGGAGGCGTTCGCCTCGCAGAGCCGCTTGACGATCTCAATCACCTTCACCCGTCCGGCAACACCCTTCTCGGACAGTCGCAGAAAGGCTTCGTGCGCCGCCGCACACGCTTCATCGGCGTCGGAGAACACCCCGAATTTGCCGCGGAACCCGGTCCGGGCCGCTCCGGAACGTCCGCCGCCGGCGGTCACGGAACAGGACGCCGACGCTCCCGCATCTGCGGGTTTCGCCGCCTGTCCCAATCGAGCAAGGACCTCCGCGACGACGTCGCGGATCAACGCTTCATTCACTGGAGAACTCATCGCTGGCTATTCGCTTCCGGGTCCCGTTGGGGACCTCTGTTCACTGCAACCACCCACCGTCGTTCCTGTTGAACCACCTTCGCACCGCCGGGATCGGCATCCGCTCAGGAGGTGCGGGCCGAGAAAATCTGCTGACCCAGGACATCCACCGAATCCACGATGCCGATGATCACCGCGTCCACGGGCGCCTCCCGCATGCCGGGCGCCAGACGAGCGCTGCTGCCCTGGCAGAACAACACCATTTCGCCCAGGCCGGCACCGACGCTGTCGACGGCGATGATGGTGTTGGATCCGGCTTTGAACCGGGTCGGGTCCTTGTCGTCCACCAACTGGGGTCGCAACAGCAGCAGCTTCCTGCCGCTCATCGCGGGGTCCTTCTTGGTGGCGACCACCGATCCTTCTACCCGGGCCAGGAACATGATGCTTCGTGGAACGAGAAATGACGTCGACGGGATCGATCGCGCCAGGTGACTGCCCGCAACGGGCTGAACCCGGCCGCGCCCGGCCCCCTCGAATCACTTCTTCTTCGGCAACACCGAGTCCGTGTCCGTGTGCGGACGGGCGATGACATGAACGCTGACCAGGTCGCCCTTGATGGCTTTGACGGCCTGTGCACCGGCATCGGTCGCCGCCTTCACGGCCGCCACGTCGCCGACCACGATTGCCGTCACCATCGCGTTGCCGACCTGTGTCATGGGTCCGGCCAGTTCGACGTTCGCCGCTTTCAGCATCGCGTCCGTCGCTTCCACCAAGGCCACGAGGCCCCGGGTTTCAATGAGTCCGATTGCTTGTTGAGCCATACTCGTTTCCAGATTCGGTTGTCCGTCTTCGATTCAATTCAATTCAGTGCCGTGTCGAAATTCATGCGTGTCGGTCGTGCATTTTCACTTCGCAGCCGCCGCGAGCAGGTGCCGCTGCACCTCGCGAGCCACGACGAGTTCCTCGTTCGTGGGGATCACCATCACCTTCACCTTGGAACCCGGAGCGCTGATCACACCCTCCTGGGCGCGCAGGGCGAGGTTGGCTGCCGGGTCGATCTCAATGCCCAGGTTTTCCAGCCGGGCACAGATGGAGGCTCGCAGTTCCGAGCGGTTTTCCCCGATGCCCGCAGTGAACACCAAGGCGTCCAATCCGTTCAGTTCGAGCCAATACCCCCCGATCCAACGCCGGGCCTCGTGTACGAAGAAATCCAGGGCTCGACGGGCGCGCATATCACCCTTGGCCGCGGCGGCATCGATGTCCCGAATGTCGTTGGAAAGTCCGCTCAACCCCTTCAATCCGGAGTCCTGGCACAACTGCCGTTCGACTTCATCCAGGGACAATCCCAGATGCCGCAGGGCAAACG
>CAUJJW010000060.1 GCA_963205105.1 Verrucomicrobiota bacterium
GATACGGCACCCCTTTCAGCGCCAGCGGAATCAGCACGACGAGGATCAGCGCATTGAAGATCACCGCACTCAGGATCGCGCTCTGCGGACTGCGCAAGCCCATCACGTTCAAGGGAGCGATCGCGGGGAAAGTCGCCATAAACATGGCCGGAACAATCGCGAAGTATTTTGCCACATCGTTGGCGATGCTGAAGGTCGTCAGGGCACCCCGCGTCATCAGCATCTGCTTACCGATTTCAACGATCTCGATCAGCTTCGTCGGATTGCTGTCCAGGTCGACCATGTTGCCCGCCTCGCGCGCGGCCTGGGTCCCCGTGTTCATCGCCACCCCCACATCCGCCTGGGCCAAAGCCGGAGCGTCGTTCGTCCCGTCCCCGGTCATCGCCACCAGGTGCCCTTCCGCCTGCTCGGCTCGAATGCGTGCCAGTTTCTGCTCCGGCGTCGCCTGTGCCATGAAGTCGTCCACGCCCGCTTCCGCGGCGATCGCCGCCGCCGTGAGCGGATTGTCGCCGGTGATCATCACCGTTCGAATGCCCATGCGCCGAAGTTGGGCGAAGCGCTCCCGCATCCCTCCCTTAACCACGTCCTTCAGGTGCACCACGCCCAGCACCTCCGCACCGTCCGACACCACCAGCGGCGTGCCGCCAGCGTTGGCCACCCGCTCCACTGTCCGGGTGACCGCCTCAGGGAAGCGCACTCCACGCGCCTCGATATGTGCCCGCATCGCGTCCACCGCCCCCTTGCGGATGGAACGACCTCGATGTCCAACTGCCCCCGCGATATCCACCCCGCTCATCCGGGTCTGCGCCGTGAATGGGAGGAACACGGCGTGTGGCGCCGCCACATCACGCCCCCGCAGGCGAAACTGTTCCTTCGCCAGCACCACGATGCTTCGCCCTTCCGGGGTTTCATCGGCCAGCGAACCCAACTGGGCGGCATCGGCGAGCCGCTCCGCCGAAACCCCCGGGGCCGGAAGAAACTCCGTCGCCATCCGGTTCCCCAGCGTGATCGTTCCCGTCTTGTCGAGCATCAGCACATCTATGTCCCCGGCGGCTTCGACCGCCCGCCCGCTGATCGCCATGACGTTGCGCTGCGTCAGCCGGTCGATACCGCTGATTCCGATCGCGCTCAGCAACCCGCCGATCGTGGTCGGAATCAGGCACACCAACAGCGCCACCAGCACGGGGATCGAAAAGCTCGCCCCGCCATAGGTTCCCATAGGCTTCAGGGTAATCACCACGAAGAGAAAAACGAACGTGAGCGCCGACAGGAGTATGGTGAGGGCGATTTCGTTGGGGGTCTTCTGGCGCTTCGCGCCCTCCACCATCGCAATCATGCGATCCAGAAACGTATTCCCGACCTCCGCAGTCACGCTCACCACGATCCGATCGCTCACCACCCGCGTTCCGCCCGTCACCGCGCTCCGATCGGAGCCGCTCTCCCGGATCACCGGCGCCGATTCCCCCGTGATCGCCGATTCATCGACCGTGGCGATTCCCTCCACTACCTCACCATCGGACGGGATGATGTCTCCCGCTTCGCACACAACCCGATCCCCCTTGTTCAGGGAAGCTGCCGGGACCCGTACTTCGTGTCCGTTCATCCATTTCCTGGCCTGCGTGGTCGTCTTCGACCTCCTCAAGCTCTCGGCCTGGGCCTTGCCCCGCCCTTCGGCGACCGCTTCGGCGAAATTGGCGAACAACACCGTGAACCAAAGCCACACCGACAAATGCGCTACGAAGCCAAAGTCAGCCGGCCGGGTGAGAAGCATCAGCGTCGTCAAAAGCGAGCCCACAGCGGTCACAAACATCACCGGGTTCCGGATCAACTCGCGCGGGTTGAATTTGGTCAGCGCTGAACCCAGGGCGGCGATGAGTTTCTCCGGCTGCAGCCAGGAGGAGGAAGAAGAGGTTGCATTCATGATTCACCAGAAACCGAGACCGCGGAACGGGCGGCCTAAAACACCGAGCCTTGGACTGTCAGGAAATGTTCCACGACCGGGCCCAGCGCGAGGGCGGGAAGGAAGTTCAGGGCGCCGATGAGAAGAACCGTCCCGATCAGGAGGACGGTGAACGTCACGCCCGAGACGGGAAAGGAACCCGCCGAAACCGCCAAGCGCTTCTTGGCGGCCAGGGAACCGGCCAACGCCAGGATGGGGACGATCATGAGGAACCTTCCCGCCAGCATCGCCAGTCCCAGCGTCGTGTTGTACCATGGCGTGTTCGCCGCGAGCCCGCCAAACGCGCTCCCGTTGTTCGCCGCCGCCGAACTGAACGCGTAGAGAATCTCGGAGAAGCCATGAGGTCCGGAGTCATTCGGACCGGCTTTTCCCCAAGGGGACGCGGCCGCCCAGGCGGCAAATCCCAGGATCGCGACGCTGAGGACCAACAGGGCGAGCATCGACATTTTGACGTCGAACGCCTCGATCTTCTTGCCCAGGTACTCGGGGGTGCGGCCCACCATGAGACCGGCGATGAACACCGCCAACACCACGAACACCAGCATCCCGTAGAGCCCGGCGCCGACACCGCCAAAAACCACCTCGCCGAGTTCCATGTTGAACAGCGGCACCAGACCGCCGGTCGCTGTGAGGGAATCATGCATGGCGTTCACCGCCCCGCAGGAAGCCGCTGTGGTGATCGTGGCGAACAGCGCCGATGCCATCACACCGAACCGCACCTCCTTCCCTTCCATGTTCCCGTCCCCAGGCATCACCCCAAGCGCATGGTGGATGGGGTTTCCGCAAGCCTCCGCACGCCAACACACCAGGACGCCCGCCACGAAGAGAACCATCATCGCCGACCACACCGCCCAGCCGTGGGCAGGGTTCCCGGTCGCGCGTCCCAGGTACTGGGTCAATCCGCTGCTGATCGCGAAGATCGCCAGCATCTGGATGAAATTGGCGAGCGGCGTCGGGTTCTCGAAAGGATGCGCAGCGTTGGCGTTCATGAATCCCCCGCCGTTCGTTCCCAGCATTTTGATCGCCACCTGCGATGCCATCGGGCCCTGCGGTATCCACTGCTCGGTCACGGCCCTCTCCTCCATCACCGGCTGTCCGTCCGCGCCGCGGACGGTTTCCCCGGCGCCATTTTTCTTGGCGATCTGGACTTTGAAGGGCTCCACCAACCGGGCCTTGGTGTAGGGAAGGAAGTTCTGGATCATCCCCTGGGAGACCAGGAACAGGGCCAGCACCAGACTTGCCGGAATCAGCAGGTAGTAGTGCACCCGCACCAGGTCGACCCAGAAGTTGCCGAGAAGCCGGGTCGATGGACGCGCCAACGAACGGACCAAAGCGGCGGCGATGGTGATGCCGACCGCAGCCGACGAGAAGTTGTGCAAGGTCAGACCGACCATCTGCGAGAAATACGAGAGGGTCGACTCGCCGCCGTAGCTCTGCCAGTTGGTGTTGGTGGTGAAACTGACCGCCGTGTTGAAAGCCTGGTCGGGTCCCATCCCGCCAAACCCCTGCGGATTCAACGGCAGCCAGGCCTGGAGGCGCAACAGCGCGTAGGTGAACACCAAGCCGATTCCGCTGAAAACGAGCATGGAAAATCCGTATCCGCGCCAGTCCTGCTCGCGATCGGCGTCCACCCCCAGAAGGCGGTAGGTCCAGCCCTCAAGCGGGCGGATCACCGGATCGAGCCAGGTTCGGCCGCGCGGATCCAGGACCTGAACCAGGTACGCCCCGATCGGTCTTGTCAGCGCGGTCAGCACGCCCAAGTACACCAGCCATTGCAACCAGCCATTGGCATTCATAGAGGGATTCGGAACGTCCGACGAAGCCGCTTCAGAATCGTTCAGGCCTCAGCATCGCGTACATCAGGTACCCGAGCAGCAGCACCGACAGGATTCCCACCATCACGTTGTCCATCGTCCATTGGGTTGAAGTTTCGAACACCGACACCACCTCCTTCCGTCAGCCTCGGCCGCAGATCCAAAGATAGGCGGCGGACAGTCCAAAAAAGCCGATCACAACCAGCAGGTAGATCAGATCCATCTTGATTCGCTCCATTCGGGTCCGGGATGGCTTACCGCCAACCCTGTCGACCGCGAAAGACTCGCGCGATTCCTCCCATTCCACCAATCAAGGCAAGCGCCCGGAGCATTAAGAATTCATCAAGAGCCGGGCCCAGGCGTGGTGAACCTTCAGACGCCGCCGTTGACCTCGAAGCGGCTGCCCCTAAACTCACCCCCCGCGTTCCCGAACCAGGTTATGCCCAAGAAATCGAAAAAAACGGCCGCCCCCGTCGCCGCGGCCTCGCCCGCTGCCAACTCCCAGTCCATCACCTCGGTCCTCCACGAGGTGCGGGTTTTCAAGCCCTCCCCAGAGTTCTCGGCCACGGCCCACATCAAGTCCCTCGCGCAGTACAAGAAGCTCCACAAGGAATCCATCACCCAGCCGGATCGGTTCTGGGGCCGGGTCGCCAACGAGGAACTCCTTTGGTACACCCCCTTCAAGAAGGTCCTGCAATGGAAGGAACCGGTCGCCAAATGGTTCGGTGGCGGTCGCCTGAATGTCGCCGCCAACTGCCTCGACCGCTGGCTCGACACCCCCACCGCCAACAAGGCCGCCATCATCTGGGAGGGTGAACCCGCCTCCGACGGACGCCCCGGTGAGGAACGCACCCTCACGTACAAACAACTCCACCGCGAGGTCTGCCGGTTCGCCAACGTGCTCAAGCGGCACAAAATCGGCCGCGGGGACCGCGTCCTGATCTACCTGCCTCTCGTCCCCGAGGCCGCCATCGCGATGCTCGCCTGCGCCCGCATCGGCGCCGTGCATTCCGTCGTCTTCGGCGGCTTCAGCGCCACCTCCGTCGCCGATCGCGTCGCCGACTGCGGCGCCAAGCTCATCATCACCGCCGATGGCGGCTTCCGACGCGGCGCCGTCGTTCAGCTCAAGAAGAATGTCGACGACGCTCTCAACCTGAAAAAGGAGGACGGCACGCTGGTCGCCGCCTCGATCACCGCGGTCCTCGTGCTGCGACGTTGCTACAACGACATTCACATGCAGGAAGGACGCGATTTCTGGTGGCATCGCGAACTCGAATACGTCACGCCGGATTGCCCCCCCGAGAAGCTCGATTCCGAGGCCCCGCTGTTCATTCTCTACACCTCGGGCTCGACCGGAAAACCCAAGGGCATCTTCCACACCACCGCCGGCTACCTGCTCGGCGCCAAACTCACCACCCGCCTCGTCTTCGATCTCCAACCCAACGACGTCTATTGGTGCACCGCCGACGTCGGCTGGGTCACCGGCCATAGCTACCTCGTGTACGGCCCTCTCGCCAACGGCGCCACCAGCGTCATGTACGAAGGTGCCCCCAATTGGCCCGAACCGGACCGCTTCTGGCGCATCGTCGAAAAATACGGCGTCACCATCCTCTACACCGCACCCACCGCCATCCGCGCCTTCATGAAGTGGGGCGACGAATGGCCCAAGAAGCACAACCTGAAATCCCTCCGCGTCCTCGGTTCCGTCGGAGAACCCATCAACCCGGAAGCCTGGATGTGGTACTACGAGGTCATTGGCGGCAAACGCTGCCCCATCGTCGATACCTGGTGGCAGACCGAGACCGGCGGGATCATGATTACCCCGCTCCCTGGAGCGACCCCGCTCAAACCCGGCTCCGCCACCCTGCCCTTCTTCGGCATCCAACCCGAGGTCGTCGATGACCAAGGCAAGGCCGTTCCGCCCAACACCGGCGGCAAGCTGGTCATCCGCAAACCCTGGCCTTCCATGCTCCGCGGCGTTTGGGGCGATCCCGAACGGTTCAAGCAAACCTACTGGACCGAGGTTCCCCACAGCTACTTCACCGGCGACGGCTGCCGTCAGGACAAGGACGGCTATTTCTGGATCGTGGGTCGCATCGACGACGTGCTGAACGTCGCCGGTCACCGCATCGGCACCGCCGAAGTCGAGAGCGCCCTGGTCAGCCATCCGTTCGTGGCGGAAGCCGCCGTGGTGGGCCGCCCGGACGAACTCAAGGGCCAGGCCCTCGTGGCTTTTGTCACGCTCAAGACCGGCATCCACGCCAAACCCGAATTGCGCGAAGAACTCCGCCAGCATGTCGGCAAGGAAATCGGGCCGGTCGCCAAGCCCGATGACATCCGATTCGCCGAAATGCTGCCCAAGACGCGATCCGGCAAGATCATGCGCCGCCTGCTCAAGCAGATCGCCTCGGGCATCGAGATCAAAGGCGACACCACGACGCTCGAAGACTTCAACGTCATCGCCCGCCTGGCGCAGTCGTCGGAATAGCCGCGCAGCCCCGGTCGCCGGACTCTCATCAACTTCGGGGCTCATGGCCTTCTGCAAAGGGCCAAGGGCCCGGATTCATCCCAGCCTTGGGCAGCGCCCAAGAATCTCGTGCCACGTTCGCAGTAGGGCCAACGGCCCGTTCCATCGTCGGCATGATGGCGGAGATGGAGGGTGCGCAGCCCTCCAATCGAGGGGCGATAGTTCGGGCCTGCAGCCCTGAGGCCGTTCGTATCCTCGGTCCTAGGGCGACTGCCCCGGGCTGGGAGGGCGACGCGCCCTTTGGCACTCCTGATGTGCCTCAGCACATCCTGACAGCCTCTTTGAACCTGACCCAACTCAGTCCCCGTCCTCCACCCACCTCAGCAACCGCATCCACTCATGGGCATTCAGGCCCAGCTGGGAACGTCGCTCCAGGGTCAGCTCCGACGGGCCGGTCTTCGTCACCTCGGTGATGGTGTCTCCCAGGCGCGGCAACGCGGCGTCGATCATTCCGCTAACCCAAGAAAGCGCTGGCGCAACAATCCCGACGACGTCACTTTGGCGACAACCATGAGCGAAGTCGCCCTTCTCCAGGAAACACTTCGACGCGCCGCCGCCCGCAGACGCCTGGAATCCGCCCTCCGCGGTCTCTGGCTCGGGCTGTTCGCAGGCTCGGCAGCCTGGCTCGCCGCCCTGGGCTGCTACAAATTTCTCCCCCTGCCGGACGACCTGCCCGCCTGGGCCTGGATCCTTGCCCCGGGCGGCGCGTTGATCGGATTTCTCCTTGGCGGCCGCAAACCCGTCTCCCTCGACACCGCCGCCCGCATCCTGGAAAGCCGGCAGGCGCTCTCCCAACGTCTCAGCACCGCCCTGGAAGTCTCCAATTCCCCGTCCGAAACCCAGAACACCTGGACGCGTCTGGTCGTGTCGGATGCCGCCGCCGCCATCCGCGGACTGGATGTACGTCGACTGCTTCCGCTCGGTATTCCCCGCTTCGCGCGCTGGATTCCCGTCCTGCTGGCGGTGGTTGTCGGGCTCGGGTTCGTGCCCGAATACCGTTCTGCGGCTCACCTTCAGAAGCAGAAGGACGCCGCCATTCTGCGGGACACCGGCAAGAAAATGGCGGAACTGATTCGCCGGGAACTGGAACAACGCACCCCCGCCGGAGAACCCGTCCGTGAAGCGCTGGATGCGGCGGGCGCACTGGGCGACCGCTTGTCCCAGGTCAAGCTGACCAAGGCGGATGCGCTCCTGGATCTCAAAAACGCCCGGGAACGACTGGAACAGGAAGCCCTTCAATTGGATAAAGATCCGGCCCTTCAGCGCCTTCAGCAGGCTGCCCGAACCCCCGGGGGTGGTTCGGGCAGCGCCAACAGCGCCCTGCAAAAGCAGCTCGAGAAGATGCAGAAATCCCTTCAAGGCGCGACACCCGACGCCTTGGACAAGCTCGCCGAAAAATTGCAGCAGGCTCAGAAGGCCGCCGCCGGCATGCAAGGCGCCGCTCCCGATGCCGCCGCCCAGCAAGCCATGGCGCAAGCCCTCGCCCAACTCGCCCAAACGGCGCAAAACCTCGGGCTCAGCCTCGGCGGGTTGGAGAAGGCGCTGGAGTCCCTGAAGAATCTCCAGGTCGACCGGCTTCTCCAGGACCTCAAGCAAGCCGGCACCGATCTCGAAAAGATGCGGGACATGGCCAAGAAACTGGCCGAGATGCAGCAGCAAATGGAACAGATGGGCAAGGACCTCGCCGAGCAACTCGACCGAGGTCAGGCTGACAACGCCGCGGAGACCCTCGACAAGATGGTCGAGCAACTCCAGCAATCCGGGCTTACCCCGGAGCAAATCGAAAAGCTGATGGCGGAAGTTTCCAAAGCCCTCAAACCCGCCAGCCAATACGGCAAGGTGGGAGAGATGCTGAAGAAGGCCGCCGAACAAATGAAGGCCGGCGACAAAGCCAACGCAGCCAAGAACCTCGCCGATGCCGCCAAGGAACTGAAGAAACTTGCCCAGCAGGCCAAGGACATGGATCAGCTGGCGCAGGCTCTGGACGGCATGGACGCCGCCCAACTGGCCATCATGAGCGGGAAAGAATGGAAGCCCGGCAACTGCAAAGGCGGCGCGTGCAAAGGGTGCGGCATTCACCCGGGTGGCAAGCCAGGTATTGGCCGTGGCGGCAAACCGGGTCGTGGCGTCGGCACTTGGGCCGAAGAAAACGATTGGATGTATTATCCCGAGATTTCCGAACGCTGGGACAACAGCGGCCTGGAACGTCCCGATATGGCAGGGCGCGGCCACACGGACCGCGGCGAGGCCACGCTGAGCAAGAACGTGGCTCCCACCAAACTCCAAGGCCAGTTCACCCCCGGCCCCATGCCGAGCGTCCCGCTCCGCGGCGTCAGCATCACCGGCAACAGCTCGGTCAAATACCAGCAGGCCGTCGACACCGCCCAGTCCGACGCCCAAAGCGCGCTGAATCAGGACCAAATCCCCCGCGCCTACCGCGGCGCCGTCAAAGGGTACTTCGACGACCTCAAGTGATTCTCCCATGTCCATCGAAACCCGCATCGCCGAGTTCCGTGATGTCTTTGGCAAACTCCGCGCCGAGATTGGAAAAGTCTTCGTCGGCCACGACACGATCGTCGAAGGCACGCTGATCTCCCTCTTTGGTGGCGGTCACGTGCTCCTGGAAGGCGTGCCAGGCCTCGGCAAGACCCTCCTGGTGCGCACCCTCGGTCAGGTGCTGGACCTGTCCTTCAGCCGCATCCAGTTCACACCCGACCTGATGCCGTCGGACATCGTTGGCACCAATCTCGTGGTCGAAACGCCCGAGGGCCGGCGCGCCTTCGAATTCCAGCACGGCCCGATCTTCGCCCATCTGGTGCTCGCCGACGAAATCAACCGGGCCACGCCCAAGACGCAGTCGGCGCTGCTGGAAGCCATGCAGGAGAAGCAGGTGACCGCGGGTGGTGAGATGCGGAAACTGGAGGAGCCCTTCTTCGT
Organism: Verrucomicrobiota bacterium; assembly: GCA_963205105.1. Lineage (GTDB taxonomy): Bacteria > Verrucomicrobiota > Verrucomicrobiia > Limisphaerales > CAIMTB01 > CAIMTB01. Next base: position 9,239 of record CAUJJW010000060.1, read on the forward strand.
GCTGGCGACCCAGAATCCCATTGATCAGGAAGGCACCTACCCTCTTCCCGAAGCGCAGCTCGACCGTTTCTTTTTCAAGCTGCTCGTCGGGTATCCCTCCGCCGCGGAACTCACCGAAGTCCTGAACCGGACCACGACGGGGCATCAGGCGGAAGTTCACAAAGTGCTGGATGGAGCCGCGCTGCGTGAACTCCAGAAACTCGTCCGCGAAGTGCCCGTCGCCACCCACGTCAAGGACTACGCGGTGCGACTGGTGCTCGCCACCCATCCGAAGACGGCGACTGCGGTTCCGATCACCAACCAGTTTCTCCGCTTTGGCAGCAGCCCGCGCGGGGCCCAGACCCTGGTGCTCGCCGGAAAAGTCCGAGCCCTCGCCCAGGGCCGGTTCAATGTGAGTTTTGAAGACATCCGCTGGGCGGTGCCCTTGGCTCTCCGCCATCGGTTGATTCCCAACTTCGAAGCCGAAGCCGAAGGGGTCACGACAGATCTTATTCTCGAGCGCATTCTCGCCGAGGTTTCACCGGATCCCGTGGCTGCCCTGGCGTCCGCCTGATCCGCGTGGAGCAGGCGAGGCTTCTCGCCGATACGCCCAGCCAAGAACCAAAGATTCCGCCAGCATTGCGGCGTGCAGGCATCCACCGATTGACTTGCCTGCACCCGGTTCCTAGGGTGCAGGCATGAAGTCGAACCTCTCGATTCAATACACGCTTCGCCAGGTTCCACCCCATATCGATCGCTCGTTGCGGCAGAAATCGAAGCAAGCAGGTCTCAGTCTCAACGAGACGGCAATCGACGTTCTCAGCAAAGGACTCGGACTGGGAGATGAACGACCCCGTTTCCATGATCTGGACGTGCTCGCAGGCACGTGGGTGGAGGATGCCGGGTTCGACACGGCTGTCGCCGCACAAGACCAGGTGGACCCTGAACTCTGGAAATGAGGCTCGCGCTCGACACCAACCGTTATGTGGATTTTTGCCGAGGCGACCCGGCCGCTGTCGCACACATGCAGGAGGCAGAACGCATTTTTCTGCCGTTTGTGACGCTTGCGGAACTGCGCGCCGGATTTCTCTGTGGCACGAAGGCGCGCCAAAACGAGCGAGTGCTCACGCGTTTTCTGAATTCGCCACGTGTGCGGGTGCTTTTTCCGGACGACCAAACGATCCATCACTACGCGCGCCTGTTCCAACAGTTGCGTCAGCAAGCGACGCCCATTCCGACGAACGACATCTGGATCGCGGCCCTGGTTCTGCAGCATGACCTGCCGCTTTACGCCCGCGACCGCCACTTCGACCACCTGCCCCAGTTAGTGAGGCTTTGAGAGAGCAGTGTCCTAGCGGGAGCCAACGCGGGCTTCGACGCTGAGTGCCACCCTGATTCGAGCCGATTCGGAACGCCTTTCCGGTTTACCCCAAACCGGTTGTTCCCTAGCTTCCGGCATCCCATGGCGACCCAGGCCCCTACTCCTTTGCCCCCTGCCGAGGCTCGATCCCTACGGGACCTTTCCCCGACCCAGTGGAAATCCGGTATCGCCGCATGGCTGGGCTGGCTGTTCGACGGCCTGGACATGCATCTCTACACGCTGGTGGCGGCTCCGTTCGTCGCCCAATTGCTCATGGTCGCCAGCACGGCCAGCGATGAAGTGAAGGAAAAGAGCTCGTGGATTCAGGCGGCGTTCCTGATCGGCTGGGCCTTGGGGGGAGCCTTCTTCGGACGGCTGGGCGACATCATCGGACGCAGCCGGGCTCTCAGTCTCACCATCCTCACGTACGCCCTGTTCACCGGTCTTTCGTTTTTCGCCACCCAGTGGTGGCACCTGCTGATCTTCCGGTTCGTCGCCGCGCTGGGCATCGGCGGTGAATGGGCGGTCGGGTCCACGCTCCTTTCCGAAACCTGGCCGAAACGCTGGCGTCCCTGGATCGCCGCCGTGCTGCAAACCGGCGTCAACCTCGGCGTCCTGCTGGCCTGCCTGACGGGTTACGTGCTCAGCGACACCGAGCCCCGCTACGTGTTCCTGGTCGGCATCGTCCCCGCCATCCTGGTGTTCTGGATTCGCCGCCACGTTCCCGAACCTGCCGAGTGGCACGCCGCAAAAGCCTCTGGAAACAGCAAGGCGCCGCCGGTGCTGGATTTGTTCCGGGGCAAGATTGCCCGCACAACCATCCTGACCCTTATCGTCTGCGCCAGCTCCCTGTCCGCCTGGTGGGCGTTCATGTTCTGGCACGCCCAACACCTGCGACACCTTCCGGAAGTCGCCACCTTGGCCACCCCCGACATCAATCGCCTCGTCTCCACCACCTTCGCCACGGTGATTGGCGTCTCCATCGTGGGGAACTTTTTTAGCGGCTGGCTCGCCCGTCGGGTCGGTTTCCGAAACGCCCTGGTGATCATGTTCCTCGGCATGGCGGTCACCCTATGGGCGGCTTTCGCCGTCGACCGGTCCGCGGTCTCACTGTCGCGGTTCTGGATGCCGGCCGTCGGATTCTGGTCGGGTGTCTTCGGCCTGTTCACCATGTTCCTGCCCCCACTTTTTCCCACCCTCCTTCGCACCACAGGAGCCGGATTCTGTTACAACTTCGGCCGCATCGCCGCCGCCGCCGGCACGGTGTTTTCCGGCGCCCTCACCGCGGGAGGAAATTTCCGACAAACCCTGTTCGCCATCGGATTCCTGGCCCTGATCGCCGGGCTGACCGCGCCCCTCATGCCCGCGCATCCCCCGGATTCCGAATCGTGACGCTGCCGGTGATAACGCGGGCAAAGCGGTCCCACCGCCGGCTGGCTTCCCGGAAAACTTGGTTTAGCATTCGCCCGCGTCGTTCGCCCATTACTCCGCCGTCTCCGATTCCCGACACACGTTCATCCGATCATCACGCCCTATGAAACCCGTTCCCTCCATGCTCCGCGCCGCCCTGGCCGCATCCGTCTCGCTCCTCGCGGCTCACGCGGATTGGCCCAATTACCGCGGCCCCAATCATGACGGTATTTCCTCCGAGAAACTTCCCTCCAAAACCTTCCCGGCGTCCGGCCCACGCGAGGTCTGGAAAACCCCCAACCCAGGCGGTTTCGCTTCCCTGACCGTCGCCGATGGACGCGCCTTCACCCTCGTCGGACGCACCCTCGAAGGCGCCCCCACCGAGGTCCTCGTCGCCCTGGACGCGGCTTCCGGCCGTGAACTCTGGGCGCTGAACCTCACTCCTGCGAAGTACGACGGGGGTGGCGGTGCTGGAACCGAAGACAACAAGGGCGGCGACGGCCCCCGTTCCACCCCCACCGTGGACGGAGCGTTCGTCTACGTGCTGGATGCGCGTTTGAACCTGATGTGCGTGGAAGCCGCCACCGGCAAAAAGGTGTGGTCCAAGGACATCCTCGCCGAGCATGCCGGCCGCAACATCACCTGGCAAAACGCCGCGTCGCCGGTCATCGACGGCGATCTGCTGTTCGTGGCGGGCGGCGGCGAAGGGCAGGCACTGCTCGGCATCGACAAGAAGACCGGCAAGGTCGTGTGGAAGGCCGAGAGCGACCGGATGACCCACGCCACCCCGGTGGTTGCCAATCTCCTGGGCGTTCGTCAGGTCATCTTCTTCACCCAAAACGGGCTGGTCGCGGTGACGCCCAACGAAGGACGTGTGCTCTGGCGCCAGGAATTCACCTACAAAACCTCCACGGCCGCCTCGCCCATCGTTGCCGGCGACATCGTCTATTGCTCCGCCGGTTATGGCGTGGGCGCCGGTGCGTATCGTATCGCCAAGAAAGGTGACGCCTTCGAATCGACCGAACTTTGGCGTCAACCGGGCAAGCTTCAGAACCACTGGAGCACGCCAGTCCATCTCGACGGGCACCTCTACGGCATCTTCGGCTTCAAGGAATACGGCAAGGCCCCGCTCCAGTGTATCGAACTCGCCACCGGCGCGGTGAAATGGTCCGAGCCCGGCTTCGGCCCAGGCAACGTCACCCTGGTCGACGGCCACCTGATCGTTCTCGGCGATGCCGGTCAACTGGCCATCGTCGAGGCCACCCCGACGGCGTACCGGGAGAAGGCCAAGGCGGACATTCTCGCCGGCAAGTGCTGGACCACACCGACCTTCACCGGCGGCCGCATCTACGCCCGCAGCACCTCCGAGGCGGTCTGCATCGACCTGAATTAGCAGAAACGCGCCACTCCCGTTGCGGCGCACAGAGTGCGGTTGGGCTGGGACTTAAAGCTTCCAGCCCTCGCGATACGGCGGATTCAGGAAGGCGTTCGCTTCGGAGAAATTCCGGAAGCGAACGTTTTCCGTGTCCCACTCCAGTTTCTGGCCCGGAAACTTGATGCCGATCACCCCGAGCATCGCCAGTTCCGTCAGTGGGCCGCCATAGGCGAAATCGGAGCCTGCCTTTTTGCCGCTGCGGATGGCGTTGACCCAATCGTTGTGGTGCTCCAACCGCCGAGGCAGCGTCTTGGTCGGGCGCTTGAAGTCATCCATTCTGGCGGCGGGAATGAGTCGCACCCCGCCTGCGCCGTGAGACCCGTACACGATGGTCCCCTTGTCCCCGATCACCACGGCGCCGGTGTCGACTCCTTTGTCATCGGCGTCGAGTTCGGGCGGGCGCGGAATTTTCTCCGTGCCCGAGTACCAGTGCATGGTGATGGCGCCGCGATCGCCCTTGGCCGGGAACTGGTAGGTGATCACCTCCCCCTTCGGGAAAGCATCGCCCTGGGTGCGGGGATCGTAGTTCTTCACCTGCGCCACGACGGAGGTCGGCGCCCCGAGATCAAGCGCCCAGAAGACCGGGTCCACCACGTGGCAGGTCCAGTCGCCCACTGTTCCGTTCCCGAACGGCACCCAACCGCGCCAGGAACCCGGCAAGTAAGCCGGGTGATAGGGCCGCATCGGGGAAGGCCCAAGCCAGAGGTCCCAATCGAGGGTCGCGGGGACCGGATGATTTTCCTTCAACTGGGGAAGCGCGTCCAAGCCGGAGTTCACGGCATTGCAGCCGCAGTGGATGGTGTGAACCTTCCCGATCGTGCCGGCCCAGATCCACTCGCAGAAATCCCGGATCGAATCGTAGGAATGTCCCTGGTTGCCAAGCTGGGTCACGACCTTGTGCTCCTTGGCGGCCTGCATGAGGGCGCGGACCTCATGCACGGAATGGGCCAGAGGCTTCTCGCAATAGACATGCTTGCCTCGCCGAATCGCGGCCATGGCAGCAACCGCGTGCGTGTGGTCGGGGGTCGCCACCACCACCGCATCAATGCCCTTC
>CAUJJW010000061.1 GCA_963205105.1 Verrucomicrobiota bacterium
CCTCTACACCTCCAGCAACGCCGGGCTTCAATGGGCGCCGCATGAAGCCGCCCGTGACTGGACCGGCATCGCCACGTCCAGCGACGGTTCCACCCTGGCCGCCGTGGTTTTCGGCGGCCGAATCTATGGAAGTCTGGATGCAGGGAACACTTGGGCCGTCGGCTACCCCTCGGTCAGTTCCATCGCCTCGTCCTCCGATGGCATGGCCCTGGTCGCCGTCGCCAGGGGAAGCCGGATTTACACGTCCACCAACGCGGGCACCCATTGGACCTCGCAACCGGGTGCGCCAGCGACCAACTGGCAGGCGGTCGCTTCCTCCGCGGACGGCGTGAGGCTGGTGGCGGTGGTGCAGAACGGACAGGTCTACACCTCGGTCGATTCCGGTACGAACTGGGGCGCCCGCGCCGGCGCTCCTTCCGCCAAGTGGCAGGCCGTGGCCTCCTCCGCGGACGGCCTGAAACTGGTGGCGGTGGTGGACGGCGGGAACATCCACACCTCGACGGATGGCGGGACGGTCTGGACCCAACGCAGCCCGGTCCCGAATCAGCCATGGCGCGCGGTGGCCTCTTCCGCCGATGGACAGAAACTCGTGGCCGCCATCGGGGGCGGCTCGCTCTATGCCTCCACCAACTCCGGGGTGACCTGGGCGCCACTGCCGGGCGCGGCAGGCACCCGCTGGCAGTCGGTGGCCTGCTCCGCGGATGGCCGGATGATTGTTGCCGTTGAAAATCCGGGCGGCATCCACGCCTCCACCGATTTCGGAGCCACGTGGGACTTGAAAGCCAGCGCTCCGCCCGCCGCCGCGTGGCGGTCCATCGCTTCGTCCACCAACGGAAACGCCCTGGTCGCCGCGATCGCCGGGGGACGCATCTACACGTCGCCCAACGCCGGCAAGACCTGGATCGCGCAGGACAACAGCCGGCCATGGACTGCGGTGGCCTCCTCCGCGGACGGCACCCGGCTGGTCGCCGGCGCGGCGGGAAGCTCCCAACAGATTTACACGACCACCGGTGCCCTCATCACGCCGGAGCTGGTCTATGACCCGCAGTCGAACCTGATTCTCAGCGGTGGCGGCAAATACCTCACGGCGTCGTTCGACACCGAACTCGGAGACGTGCCCACCCCCTTCCCGCTCCGGCTCATCGTGCATCACGCGGCGGACGGAAGCACCAAGCTGCTCCAGCGCGTGTTCATCGGACCCAGCGTCCTCGATACCAACACCATCCTCACACTCCAGGAGAACAAACTGCATCCCAACCTCCTGTCCCAGGCACGGCGGCTCAGCGCAGTTCACCTGCCCCTCTCGAACACCGGCTGGGTCCTCCAGGGAGATTTCGGCGGCATCGGAATCCTGAACGCCGTGCTGACCGACGGTTTCGACAATTCGACGTCGAATCCCTTCCTGCACGCCTACCACCCCGACCACGACAACCTGGACGCCCTGTTCCAATCCGCGGCCAGGAAAGGTGCCGAATCGTACGACATCAAACGCCAGATCACCCTCTCCTTCACGCCACCGGATGATGATTTTGTCAGTCGCACCGTCGGCAGCTCCAAGATCCGCGGAACCTACCTGGAAAACATCGTGCTCAAGGGCGGGGAGAATCAGACCCGCACCGTGGTCACCAAGGGCACCTTCGTTCTGAACCGAGTCAGCAGCATCGCCACCCTCCAATGATTCCCAACCCTCCCACGCCAGCCGTGAATTCCCACCGTGGCGGTTGCCTAGCCGAGCCTTCCCATAAACCGCCCGTTCGTAGCGACGGGCGTCGCGCCCCCCGGAATTCTTCCTGGTCCATGGTCGGTGAGTATGACCTCTGCGCCAACGCCGCTTCCCAGGCACCCAGCTCCCTTTCCCACCCTTTTCCTGAATCGCAAACCCACGTTTCCCTCCCAACGCCAACGGCATCTCGTATGAAATTGACCCGTCAACGTCGGCTCTTCCTCGGGGCAGCCTTCTCCGCCCTCCTCACCGCCCTCGCCCCCCTCCCCTCCCTCGCAGCCGAAGCGAAACCGCCCGGGAGTATGGCCTTCCAGGGGTTCCTCACCGATGGAGCCGGCGTCGCTCGCGGACAAGCCAGCCCGGTCAATCTCACCGTCACCTTCCGAATCTACAACTCCCCCAACGCCGGCGTCGGCGACGCCATCTGGGCCGAGTCCCAGGTCGTCACCATCGACAAAGGCCACTTCAGCGTCGTCCTCGGAGAGGGAACCTCCATCACCGGCGGCACCGATCTTTCCGCGCATTTCATCGGCGACAATGCCAACGGTCGCTACCTCGGCATCACCGTCGGCAATGAGAACGAGATCAGTCCGCGCATCCAGTTCCTTCCTGCCCCCTACGCCCACCTCGCCCGCTACGCCAATGAACTGCTCGACGCCAATGGAGCGGCGGTCCTGAAAAGCGGCGCCGGCGCCATCGGCATCAACCTCGTCGGGGCTCCCTCCAGCGAGTTGGAAGTCGGCGGAACGGTCAAGTCCACCGGCCTCGCGGTCGGCGGATCGGCCACCGTCAACGGCACGTTCACCGTCAATGGCTCCAGCACCATCAACGGACCCAGCACCGTGAATGGAGCTTCGACCGTCGCCGGCGCCCTCTCCGTCACCGGCAACAACGCCCTCCAACTCGGCTCCGGAGTCGTCGGACGCCAGGGCGATGCCGGCAAGATCGGCTACGCCCTCTTCACCCCCAACACACTGGACATCGTCGGCGCCGGCACTTCCGCCAACAGCCGAGCCGTCAAGATCTGGGGCGAGGGTGGAACCCTTTTCACCGGACCAGTGACCGCCACCACCTTCAACGGAAGCGGCGCAGGCCTCACCGGATTGGCGCAACTGGGCCAGGCCAACACCTTCACCGGCTTTCAAAGCATTCAAAACCACCTGCGACTGGGTGAACTCGTCACCACCGTGGGCACCGCGGGTTGGGGCGAAGCATTGATCCTCTCCGGCGCTCCACCGTTGAGCAGCGGTTACGACAGCGACAACTCCGATCCCCTCTGGCTCGCCCGCTTCAATACCGCCGCCAACAGCTCCGAACTGCGCATGGTGATCGGCGACGACCCGGGATCCGCAGGCGATAAGTTCGTCATCGGAACCATGCAGGGAAGCGGCAACTTCTCCCAGTCGGCCACCTGGTCGCCCAAGGTTTCCATCGACGCCGCCGGCACCCTCGAATTCCGGCCAGACCTGACCAAGGAAGGCAGCGCCGGAAAAATCGGATACCAAACCTTCACTTCGGACGCCCTCGATATCGTCGGGGCCGGCACGACGGGTTCCAATCGAAAGATCAAACTGTGGGCCGAAGGCGGCGCCCTGGTGAACGGCACTCTCCGCGTCAACGGGTCGACCGGCGGATCGACACAGTTCTTCTTGGAAGCAGTCATGGACCCCTCGGGGCCGCGGGATATTCCCAACATCCCCATTTTTCTGACCTACGGACTCCTGGTGGATAACCGCGTGCGTGGCGCAGCCTTCGACGTCGTCTCGGACCTTCGGCTCAAGGACATCCAGGGACCAAGCGACGGCGCCCAGGACCTCGCCACGTTGAAGCAGATCGCCATCACCGACTTCACCTTCAAGGACAAGGTCAACAACGGTCCGCGCTCACAAAAGAAGGTCATCGCCCAACAAGTGGAGCAGGTCTATCCCGCGGCGGTTTCCCGGTCGTCCGGCTTCGTACCCGACATCTTCAAGAAGGCGACCGTCGAAGGCGCGTGGATCTCCGTCCCCGCCGATCTGAAGCAAGGTGACCGGGTCCGCCTGATCGGCAAGACGACCGATGCCACCCATGAGGTCGTCGAGATCGCGGAAGCCGATCCCGCGAAGGGCACGTCTCGGAAGTTCCGCTTCGAACCCACGCCCACCGAAGGCGAAGTCTTTGTGTATGGCCACGAAGTGAAGGATCTGCGGTCCGTCGATTACGAAGCCATCGCCATGTTGAATGTGTCCGCCTCCCAGGAACTCTCCCGCCGCCTTGAAAACCAGGAGAAGGAACTGGCCGAACTGCGGGACAAACTGGCCAAGGCTCTCGGTGAGAAGCAGACCCTCACCCACAACCTGTCCGCCATGGACGCCCGGTTGATCCGCCTCGAGGAGGCCCTGAGACAGCAGGCGGCCCTTCCAGCCGAGAAGCCCGAAGCGGTCATCTCTCAGGTGGGTACCCGCACAACCACGGTCGCCGTGGTGAAGTAACTCTGCCCCTACCCCGTTGCACCACCCACTTCCCATGAACCGTGCCTCGGTAGCGGCGGGCGTCCCGCCTGCCGTAGAGGGGGGCTCCATGAACCTCGAATCCCCAGCCAGCCCCGGACGGGGCGAGAGAACCCTAGCCCACGGCGTGAGCCGTGGGGACGAGGCCCGAGGGAAACCCAAAGCCCCGGAGGGGCGATCAGAAACGCTGGGCGGGCCAACCATCGTCCGGTTCCCCAGAATCAACCCCAACGCGGCCGGTTCTGCCGCCCCTCCGGGGCTCGAACTATCTGTCAACGCCTCACCCATGGCTCACGCCATGGGCTACCGTTCTTTCGGCCCTCCGGGCCTCCAGCGAGTCCCGCCCCCCGGAAATCCTGGTTCATGGTCCGTGGGCATGGCGCCTTCGCCAACGCCGCTTCCCATGCACCTCCCATCCCTTTCCAACTCCGACCGATCTATGAATCGCCTACCTCTGCTTGGAGGCTTCCTTGCCTGGCTGGTATTGCTCGGCGCGCTCACCGACCCCGTCGCAGCGCAATCCATCTTCGACCAGCGGCAGCTCGTCTTCAGCACCAACACCAGCCCGACGCGTGGTGTCAACTGGGCACCCCAGCCGCCAGGACAGTCCTTGCCTTCCGCCGTGGCCACGGCCTCTCCCAAACAGTTCCGGGGCGCCGTCGTGTACGGCGGCGTCACCAAGCAGGGAACGGCCGCCAATGCACTCATCCCCGGCAGCTTCTCCGCCAACGTCAACGTGATCAATTGGCCCCGCTCGCTCGAGGGCGGACAGGTGTCCTCCATCTTGCGCGCAGCGGTGGGCGCTCCCTACCTGAGCCACGGCTTCGACTTTCTCTTTGGCCAGGAAATCACCCCGCCGCTGACCGACCTCAACGGCGTCAAACTCACTCCCGATCAAACCAATTTCTGGCATCCGGAACCCATCGTCGTCCAAACGATACTCACCACCAATTCCGTCACCTCGGTCGTCACCACCAATCATACGGTCGACCCATCCCACTCCGGCACCGAGTACTACTGGAGCCCCCACGCCAGCAAGGCGTACGCCACCAAGGCGGGCCCCGTTCAGATCATGTGGCGAACCGGAGTTTCCACCGACACCACCCTCCCACCGGGCGGAATCGAAGGGGTGACCCACGTGCGGATCACACCCTTCTTCTACGCCATCAAGGGCACCCAGATTCTCGTCTCCGGCGTTCCGTTCAAGACGCCCCGCAAGATGTACTGGACCAAGGGCGATTACGAAAAAACCGGAAAACCCGTCCTCGTTCCCACCGGGGTGAAATCCATCCAGTTCGTCTACAACAACAGCATACCCGAGTCCGTGCCCGACGATGAGGTCGTCATCGGCGGCATCATCAAGCCCAACACCGGAGGCACGAACTTCAACAACGGCAACGTCCAGGCCTTTACCGGCACCATCGCTGTCGAAAACGGCTTCATCACCGCCTACAACCGCGAAGGCCGGATCTTCATGGAACTCCTCGGCGACGCCACCGGGACCGACACCAAGCGCCAACTCGGCACCGAAATCGTGGATGTCCAACGCGACGCCGTTCCCTCGGACGTCGTGATCGAACTCGGTGAACGCGCCACTGCGTTCCCGGGCAACGAACCATCGGACTTCGGTCTGTTCCCGTCCCCCATCAATCAACTCGCCCAAACGTTCGCCTACCAGCGCAGCGTCAATGCGATCGGGGATCTGGAGCTCTTCGCAACCCGGGTCACCCAGCAGCTGACCGACTACCAGGTCCACTGGATGGAGGAAGGGGTCGGCGGCCTTCGCTGGCCGTTCCGTTTCGTCCGCTACACCTTCGTCTGGCCCTTCGAAGCCTCCAAATACAGCCACTACGTCCGCCCCGTTGTCCCGGATGAAGCCGCAGCCCGGCTGACCGCCATCCCGCTTCCCGGCGAAAATGCGCCCAAGCTCGACTTCCAGGACCCTTCCAACAACAGCACGCCACGGGCCAAGCTTACCGAGGATTCCCAGTTCTACACCTACCTCGACGCCTCCCAACCCGTCCTCAGGGCACTCATCCGCTACAACGTCGGAGACCGTGTCGCCTTCGAACGCGTCTTCTCCTGGCTCGATGCCACCCTGAAGTCCCCTTCCCTGCTCGCCGGCACCATCGCCACCAACCTCAACGCCTGGAGCCAAAACGCCATTCCCAGCACCAACTTCCTGCCGTCCCCCCGCGTGCTGAGCCAGACCGTTTTCGTCGGCGACCGACTCGCCGCGCCCCCCAACGAACTGGGTTCCACCGGCGAATACCTCGCCGGTTACATCAATCAATCCAGCGGCATTTCCTTCAATCCCAACGCCTACCAGGATCCGTTCCTCAGCGGCTTTGAAGCCGCCAACCAGGGCGCCATTATTCCGGTCAATGCCATCCCCAACCGGAACCATCTCGAGGTCTGGTGGTTCCGCCGGCATGCCCCCACCGCCCTTCGCGATGAGGCCCTCGGATTCCAACCCACCTACTGGCCCGCCGTCATTGGGCAGTACACCGTGGAATTCCCCGGTCCGGCCCACCCGCGGTACCGCCAAATCGTGCTCGCCAGCAATCACGGCAGCGGCCCCCTCAGCAGTTTCGAGTCCGCCGGCAGCCTCTACATCGCCAACACCACCCCCGACACCGTCGGCTTCAATCCCAACGAGGAACACGCCCTCATTCAGGGTGGCCAAATCTGGGCCCTCCGCGATGACCTCAATGTGACGAACGTCACCCACTTCTCGTCCCTGCCCTACGTCCTGCTCCAGTTCTCCGATGCCGACGGCAGGCCGAACATGACCGCCTTCCACGTCGTGCGGGAAACCGACACCGACCGGTTCGACTACACCGTGAACGCCGGCACCATCCTTCAGCCGCCGATGCCCCTGCCGTTGCTCGACAAACCCGTCCCTCCGACCGGCCCCACTGAAGTCCCCTACAGTCTCAACGCCGAAGTGGGTTCCCGTCAGATCGCCGATCTCGTCTACCCGCTGGACAACACCAACAGCGTCACCGTGACCGCCAACCTCTCGCGGCCGCCCGTGTTTCCCGTCTACGAGTCGCTCCGCCTTCAGAAGCCGGGGCACACGAACCAGTACTACTTCTATCCCGGCACCGCCGACTTCCGACTCAAGACCATCACCGGCGTCCTGTCGGCAACGCTCCCCGTGCGCATCGTGGGAACCAATGACATCGCACTGCCCACCACCCGGTATCGCTTCACCGCGACGGATACCGTCATTCAGAGCATCGCCTACGGAGCCAGCGTGGCCATTGGTTACCCCACCAACGCCTACGACCAATCCCAGGGCACGTACACCAACTACACCGCCAAATGGGATGCCACCGTCACCGGACGCGCCCTCGCCAGCAGTGGCTCCACGCTGAACACCGCGGTGGGTTATCTCGAACTGGATTTCGGAACCGGCGTCGCACCCGCCAACACCAACATGATCGTCATCGCGACGAGGCTCTATACCGATGAAACCACCTACGTCGACGTCACCGGCTCCCCGGGCGCTTCCTTCCCCACCCACCATCGGTACAGCCTGAACAACACCAACCGCAGCGCCCTGGCCCTGGGCGACTCCGTGATCGTCTCGAATCCGGATGCCGACAAGAACTGGCTCGCCACCATCGCGGGCATGGCACCCGACACCACCGGATCCATCGGGTATGTCGAAGTGGACTTCGGCTCCGGAATCGAACCCGCCACCAACGACGAAATCAAAGGCGCCACCACGCTCATCAAGAATCCCATCACCCGGGGTGCCATGGCCGCCGCCGAGGCAGGCGGCTTCCGAAGCGGATGGAGGCTTGCCTTTGAGGCACTCGCCGACGTCGTCGCCGGAGCCTCGCAACAGGAGGCGGATCGCACCCTGTTCGACAACCAAATCACCTTCCAGGATCGGAAAGGCAGCCTGTGGGTCTATCGCGGCCCTCACACCGACGCCGACGCCGCGGCACGGTCGATGCAATTCTACTACAAGACCCTTCCGGGATTCTGGTTCCCGGTCGACGCCGCCGGAAACGTCCTGGGAACCACCGGACTCAACCAACAACCCCAGGAAGGAACCATCACCCCCTACCTGAGGCCCGCAGCACCGGGCGGCGGGTTCGATGGCGACGCGGTGTATGGCTATCAGTTGGAACAGGAGGACGCCCAAGGTCGCCCGGAGGGCGACGGCAATGCCCTCGGCATCACCTACAGGGCCCGCTGGCCGGAGAGCGCACCGGTCCTTCAGATGGCTGAGACCCTCACCGTTCCCAAGCGCGGACTTCCCGCCATTCGAGGCCAGACCAGCCTCCAGGTGCTGTACCAGCAATCCGTCTACCTCAACTCGGATCAACCCTCGGTCGTTCTCCATGACCCCACCGCCGCCAAGAAGTTCCCGCTGTTCGATACCAATCCGGACGGCTCCTCGACCGGCCTGAACAAGATCCCCTCCTCGATTCAAACTTCCGTTTTCCGCGGTAAAACCTACTTCCCGCGACTCGCCCCGCATCTCGCAGAGCGCTTCTACTTCGATCCGAACGACAGCAGGAACGGCTCCCTGGTGCTCCTGGGAGAATTCAAGAACGAAGCCCTGGGTGAAAGTTACCTCCAACCCAATTTCCTGAGCCAAAAGGACATCGAGGCCCTGAAGGAACTGTGCAGCGACGGCGACGAAATGAAGGCGTTCTGGAACCAAGCCATCGATGATTCGGGCAGCGGCGGACTCACCCTCCAGCTCGAAACGTTCTACCCGAACCCGGCCAAGCCAGGAACGTTCACCAGCACCATCGAGGTCGGAGGGCTGCCGGTTCACCAAGCCGTCGAGGTCCACGCGGGCGACCTCGCCCAAGTCAAACACAGCGACACGGCGGTCGATTCGTACGCCCTCACCTCCACCGGACCAGGAACCGGCTACGTGTCCATCATCGCCGGACAGGGCATGGCATTCACCCCTCCCGAGGAACCGGTCAGCATCAAGATCATCAAGGTGGTCGACACCCTGTACCGCGGCGAAGTGAAGGTCATCCTCTCGTCCAATCCGCTCGGCGAGAAAGTCACCATGCAGCAGGTGGTGGACCTCGCAGGCAAGGTTGAGAACTACGACTTCGAATGGTGGATCGCCGCCCCCTCCGATGGCGCACCCCCGGCGGTCTATGGCAACACCACCACCAACCTCCTTTTCTCAGGCAGCCCCGATCCCTGGCATCACCTCCACCATCCGCTCGCCTCCGACACGCCGGCATCCCTCGGACCGGCGGGCTTCGTCAACCCTTCCCAACGATTCGTCAGCGACGTGTCCAGCCTGGTGATGCCGGTCCAGGAAGTCCCCTTCACCGAGGTCACCGCTGTCGCGCCCAGCCTGCGGTTCAAAGTCCCCGCCCCATCCGCCCGGCGGCTCGCCCAGGGCAATCCGTTGGTCGTCCGCGACCAGTCCGGGGCCGAGATTCCAGCCGTGGTCAGTCTGGTGGAACTGGACAGCAACGCCACCACCGCCTTCCTGACGGTGAATCCCGCCGACAGTTCGACGCTTCCCGCTCCTTCGCTCGTGTTCATGCTCTACGAGCGGGCCCAGGCCGATCAGCCCCAAAGTCTCTTGTACCGCGACTTCGCGGTTCCCAGCGCCGCCACCTTCTCCCAGTTCTATCTCAGCCTCGGCCTCGACGATGCCCTGGGAGCCAAGGTTTACCTGGATGGGGAGTTGATCGTGTCCGCCAATCTCGGCGAGGACGACACGAGCACCACCACCGCCCCCTCCGGTTTCAGCCCGGCACCCCTGCCCAAGGTCTACGCACTCGGACCCCATCTGTTCGCAGGCGGCATCACCTCCGACGGTGTCACCGCCCACCGGCTCGCCATCCAATTGTTCTCGAACGCAGGCCCGGATTCCGCCCTGCGCTTCAACGCACAACTGGACGCCTACCAAAGCGCCGACCTCGTCGACATCCCGGGGTCGAAGTGGCTGAAGCTCGATCCCTCGAAGTACCCCGACAAGGTGCGCACCATCCTGGGCGAGAGCGCCGACGTCCGGGCCTTGAGCGACAACTACGTCATCTCCCGCTACCGGGCCAACGACACCCACCACGCGTCGTTCCCTCGCGGTTGGTCCCAATGGACGGATCCCGCCCTCGCCGAAGGCTGGATCAAACGCGTGCTCGCCGGGATCAATCCCTTCAATCAGCGGACCACCGACCTGTTCAACAACACGGTCAACACCGACGCCAACATCCTCACCTCCGCCGGCAAACGCTGGGAAGGTGACGTCGCCCTGAATCTCGACAGCATCAACGACTACGGCCTCATCGAGATCTACGAAACCGTGCTCCGACGCGGAAAGGACCTCAGCATCAATGCCGGCATCAGCTACGATCCCGCCAATGACGCACTCCTGCTGGCGGCCGGTTATCTCAGCGACCTCTACATGCTGATCGGCAACGAGGCCCGTTCCGATGCCGCCAATCCCACCATCGGAATCGGTACCAAGGACAAGACCTACGGCGACATCGCCACCGCCCTGTTCTCGTTCAAAGGCCAGTTGCCCTCGCTGCTCGAGGAGGAACTTGCCCTCCTCCGGGGCCGCGACGACTTCCTCCAGCCCGGCGTGCGCATCGCCCCGGTCTACAACCGCCTCATCTGGAATTACACCCGCGGCATCGACGCGGGAGAGGTGATTTACGCGCTCAACTACAACATCCTGGACCAAAACACCGACGGAAAGGTCGACGCCGCCGACGCCGCCAAACTCTTTCCCCAGGGACACGGTGACGCCTACGGCCATTACCTGACCGCGCTGAAGGGCTATTACTCCCTGCTCATCGACAAGGACTTCGCCTGGGTGCCCCGTATCGAGGCCGTCAACATTCTCGGGAAACCGGTCGCCGTGGACTATCAGGATGAACGCAAGTTCGCCGCCGCCGCCGCCGCCGTGGCCCGGACAGGACGACAGATCTTCGACCTGACCTGGCGCAAGGACTACCAGCCGGGGGCCGATGTGGGCTGGGAACACTTTTCAGTGACCCGGGAAAACACCGGACAACTGACTCCCACCCGTCGGGAATGGGGCGTGGACCACTGGGCCGCGCGCACCGGCGAAGGTGCCTACCTGAACTGGGCCCTGGGCAATTCCATCCTGCCTCCGGTCGACCCGGATCCGACGCACGAAGGCATTCAAAAGGTCGACCGAACCACAGTGCCCGACCTGAAGGAACTGGCTGCCACCGCTGCGGAACTGCAGACCGCCATGGACAACGCCGAAGGACGCCTGACACCGCTGGGCCTGGCCCCGGGAAGTCTCGCCTTCGACATCAACCCGAGCCAGGTGACCGGAACGGATCCCAAGGGCCATTTCGACCAGGTCTATGAACGCGCGATCGCGGCGCTCAACAACGCCGTGGCCAGCTTCGATGACGCGAAAGACGTCACCCGCCTGATGCGCAGCGAGCAGGACTCACTCGCCGAACTCCAGGCCTCGGTTGCCCAACAGGAACTGGCATACACCAGCACCCTGATCGAACTCTACGGAACCCCGTACCCCGATGACATCGGGCCCGGCAAACTCTACAAGCAGGGCTACGCCGGTCCGGACCTCTTTCACTACAACTATGTCGAGACCGAGACCATCGAGGCTCCCGGCGTCTACACCCCCAACGAACCGGACTACGTCGCCAAAATCGATATCCAGCAGCTGAACGCCAACTGGAGCTATATCGACAACCCCCCGCGGACCGACCTCAGCACGAACGGTCCCGTGGACGGCTCCTCCAGCGACCTGGTCATCGTGAACATCAACGACCCCAAGTATGAGGAGGTCGATCCGGTCACCGGCAAGAAGCTCTATTACATCCCCTACGCCTTCGGTTCCCACGGGTTCTTCGACAAACCCGCCAGCTGGACCTCGAAACGGCAATCGCCCGGCAAGATTCAGCAGGCCATCTCCGAACTGATTCAGGCCCACGACCGCATGTACTACGCCCTCGCCGCCCAATGCGAGAGCGACAAGCAGGACCTCGACAAGGCCGTCCAGGTCTTCAAGGAGCAGTTGAGCACCTTCAACCAGATCAAGGCCCTCGAGGAACTCAACAAGACCGCCCAGGAAACCATCGACAGCCGGCAGACAGGCTACGACATCGCGAACAAATGGCTCACCGGGATCGAGAACGGCCTCGACTGGGGCATCGACCTCGCCGGCGGCTCCGTTCCCGACATCCTCATCCTCGGCCTCGCCGCTTCCGTCCCCGTCAAGGGGCTCGTCTACCCCACCGTCGGCAGCATCCTGACCGGCATCAAAGCCGGCATCGAGCTGGGTGACGCGATCGCCTACACCGTCGTCGCCAACAAGAATCTCGACGAGATGGAGAAGATGCTGGGGTACGCGAACCAGATCGCCGACCTCGATCGCCAGCAACAGCTCCGGGAGTCGATCTTCGAACTCGGCAACCGGCTCAAGGCGGTTCAGGGCGACTTCCAGGTCATCAACGAAAAGCTCCGCATCCTCGATGACACCAAGCGCCGTTACGCAGCCCTCGTGGCCGAAGGCGACCGAATCCAGCAGGAGCGGGAAATCTTCCGCCAACGGTCCGCCGCCATCGTCCAGGGTTTCCGAACCCGGGATGCCGCGTTCCGCATCTTCCGGAACGAGAAACTGGAGCGCTACAAATCGCTCTTCGACCTCTCGGCCCGCTACACCTACCTCGCCGCCAACGCGTATGACTACGATACCGGCCTGTTGAACACACCCAAGGGACGCGACTTCGTGGCCCGCATCGTCAATTCCCGCGCTCTCGGCGTGGTCAAAAATGGAGATCCCCAGTTCGCCGGCAGCAACCTCGGTGATCCCGGGCTCTCCAGCGTCCTCGCGGAAATGAAAGGCGACTGGAACGTGCTCAAGGGACGGCTCGGCTTCAACAACCCGACGGCCTACGGCACCACCTTCTCCCTCCGCACCGAGAAACACCGCATCCTGCCCGGCGACGAGGGCGCCTCGGTCTGGAAGGACGTTCTGAACCAATCCAGAAGAGCCAACGTTCTCGAGGACCCGGACGTGAAGCGGTTCTGCATGCAGATCGATCCCGGCAACGGCCTGCCCCTGCCCGGCCTGGTGGTCGAGTTCGAAACCACCATCGCGGACGGTCTGAACTTCTTCGGCCAGCCCCAGCAGGCCTGGGATCACTATTTCGACTCGAGTTCCTTCGCGACCAAGATCTTCGGCGTCGGCGTGGCCTTCGAAGGTTATGTCGGGATGGAAAATCCCGTCGCCAACAGCGGAGCCGTCCATGCGGCAGGCGGTTTCACCACCCCGGATCCCAATCTCGCATTCCTGGACCCGAACGGCCTCGGTGCCACTCCCGGCGTTTACCTCGTCCCGGTCGGCCTGGATTCCATGCGCAGCCCGGCACTCGGTGATGCGGGCAATATCCGGACCTGGAGCGTGGATGACGTGACGATTCCCCTGCCCTTCAACATCGGTGACTCGGATTTCTCCAGCAAAGCGCTGTACCAGACCAGCGACTCGCTTTCCGAACCCTTGTTCGGAATCCGAAAGCACGCGTCCTTCCGGCCGGTCTCCACCACCACGGCCTTCAGCAGCGCCATCTACGGCAGCGGAGGCGCTCTCCAGCGATCGCAGTTCACCAACACCCGCCTCATCGGACGCTCCGTCTGGAACAGCAAATGGAAGCTGGTGATCCCGGGCACCAAGTTGCTCCACGATCCGGACGAGGGCCTGCGACGCTTCATCAACAGCGTGTCGGACATCAAACTCCACCTGGTGACCTACTCCTATGCCGGCAATTGAGCTTCGACACGCCACGTTTATGACCACCCACTCCTTCCCGACCCAACGCCCCCTGGCAGGCCGGCTCCTGCTTTTCCTCGGGGTGATGCAGCTCGGTCTCGGTCTCCCTCTCGGACCGCTCGAGACACCGGTCCAAGCCTATCCACCCGCCCTGCCGCACACCTTCTTCGGCATGATCCGCGATGAACTGGGCAACCCACTGCCATCCGGCGCCTCCCTTATTCTCGAAACCAGCGCCGGGAAGAAGGTGTTCGGCATCGTCTCCGGCCTGCTCGAACCCGGCGTCAATTATCGGTTGTCCGTCCCCTTGGACGCAGGGCTCACCCTGGAGGCCTACAAACCCACCGCCCTGAACCCAACCACGCCCTTCAAGATCAGGGTCAAGGTCGGCAATACCCTCTTCCTGCCCATCGAAATGAGCCGCGAATTCGCCCACATGGGTGAGCCCGGCAAAAGCACTCTGCTCAACCTGACCCTGGGCGAGGATAGCAACGGCGACGGCCTGCCCGATGCCTGGCAGCGCCGGATCAGCACCGATCTCGATCAGGTCCAACCCGGCGGCGACGCCGATCGGGATGGGCTCAGCAACTTGGAGGAATACCTCGCCGGCACCTATGCCTACGACACCAGGAGCGGCTTCACGCTCTCCATCCTTCGCACCACCGGGGATGCCCCGGTACTCGCCTTCACAGCCATCGCCGGTCGCACCTACACCGTCCTCGGCTCCTCCGATCTTTCCAACTGGGCGCCGGTGAAGTTCCGACTCCTCCCGGCAGCCGCCGATTCGCCCACGCTCAACGCCTACACGGCTCCCGATGTGCGCACTCAGCAGATTGAGGTGGTCTTCCCACCGGACGAAGCGATCCCCAGCGCCTTCAAATTGATGCTGGAATGAGATCCGTTTTCCCCAGCCTGGCCTTGCTTCTGCTCCTTGGCAGCCCCGGGTTGCACGCTCAGCTTTACACCTTCGAGGGCGCCATCGCCATGGGCTGGCGCGGCGCCAGCACCAATTCCCTCTACAGCGTCGCCGGCATTCTGGGCGGCCATGCGTCCGGAACGTCCTCCGGCGCCGGCTTCTCCGTCGAGGGAGGAACAGTCAGTTTCGAACCTTCCCTCAGCGCTCCATCCCTCCCGCCCTTGTCGGTCCTCCGCACCGGCCAAACCATGGAGATTTCCTGGGCCTCAAACGCCGGCTTGGCCCTGCTTCAGGAAACTCCCAGTCTGGATGGCGCAGACTGGTCGGATGCGTCCGTCACTCCTTCTCAGGTCAACGGACGTTGGGTCGTCACCGTCGGCGTTTCGACCGGCAGACGGTTCTTTCGACTCACCTCGGCAGCGCCCACACTCACCGTCAAACGCTCCGGCGCCACACTCCAGGTTTCCTGGACCTCCGCCGACCGCGGCTTTGTCCTCCAGGAGTCCGCGAACCTTGCCGCACCCGTCGCCTGGTCCGACCTTCCAACCTCACCCGTGCTGATCAATGGCCGCTGGGTCGTGGCACTCCCGTTCCAGTCGAATCCCAGGTTCCTCCGACTGCGGCGACCGTGAGCGCTCGGATTGCCGAATTCGCCCATTCCACGGATCCGCGGTCGCACTGCCGGATCCCTCAACCCAAAGCCCGGAATCGTGCGTAGGCCGAGTCCCAGGCCGGGGCCGGACCCGGTTCGAAGCGGCGCAGCTCGAAGGACTGCCGCACCACCGACCGCATCGCCGCGATGGAGGGCAACAATCCAAGAGCGTACGCCTGGGTCAGGAGATTCCCCGCCGCCGTCGCCTCCACCGGCCCGGCCAAAACCGGGATCTGCAAGGCGTCGGCCGTGAACTGATTCAGCAACGCATTCTGGCTGCCCCCACCCACGATGTGCAGCCGCTTGATCGGCGTGCCGGTGATCTCCTCGAGTTGATCCCGCGTGCGACGGTACAACAGCGCGAGGCTCTCGAAGATGCAGCGGAGCATCGGTCCGATCCCATCCGGCGACGGTTGCCCATGCGCCCGACAATAAGCCGCAATCCGCTCCGGCATGCCGTCGGGCGCAAGAAAGCACGGGTCCGCAGGTTGAATCAGGGAAACAAAGGGGGGAGCCGCCTCCGCCAGCCGGGCCAAAGCCCCGTAGTCGCCCTCCAGACCAGCCGCTATCCATGACCGCCGGCATTCCTGCATCAGCCAGAGCCCGCTGATGTTCTTGAGCAGCCGCACGGTGTTCCCCAACCCGATCTCGTTGGTGAAATTCAGTTCGCGCGCCGTGTCGCTCAGGATGGGTTCCGGACGTTCCAAACCCATCAGGGACCAGGTCCCCGAGCTGAGGTACCCCCAGCCTTCACCTTCCGCCGGCACCCCGGCCACCGCCGCACCCGTATCATGGGAACAGCTCGCCACCACCTCCACGCCGGACAATCCGCATGCCTTCGCCAGTTCCGGACGCAACGGACCCAACCGCGTTCCCGCCGGCACAATCTCAGGAAACAACCGCTCCGGCAGGATCAAACGTTCCAACAGCAGCTTCGACCACTCCCGCGTCCGCGGGTTGTACAGCATGCTCGTGCTGGCCAGCGTCACTTCCGCCTTCGCGACTCCCGACAGGAAATGGTTGAAGCCATCACCGATCATCAGCAACTGCGACGCCGCCTTCAGCCGACCCGGATCTTCCGCCGCCAATTGGTACAGCGTGTTCAACGGCATGAACTGAATCCCGCTCTCCGCAAAAATCTCCGGCCAGGCCGCCCGCCCATGCGCCGAACTCACCCCCCGGGCCGTGCGCGGATCCCGGTAGTGAAACGTCGGCTCCAACAGCGTTCCGTCCGGACCGTACAGCAGGTAGTCAACCCCCCAGGAATCCGTGCTGACGCTCCGAATCGGCAAACCCATCCGCCCGGCAATCGCCAACCCTTCCCGCACTTCGTTGAACAACCGCCGCATGTCCCAGTGCAACGATTCCCCCGCCCGGGTCGCCCCCGTCGGAAACCGATGCACTTCCTTCAGGGACAACAGACCCTCGTTCAGCGTCCCCAACATGAGCCGTCCACTCTCCGCCCCCAAATCAATCGCCAGATGATGCGTCGTCATACCCTTCCCGTTTCGTCCAACCGTGGCTGCACGCCCCGATTCAACCCGGAACCCACCCGTTCAACCACGCAAAACACAGGACCCGAGCATGCGGGAATTGTCGGAGGACACGACCCTCTCTTCGACAGGATGCACACGATGAACAGGATGAAATGCCGTGACGCATGGGTTCCTGAGCATCCTGTCCATCCTGTGAATCCTGTCCAAAACCCTCCGATGCTTGGATCTTCCATCCACAACACGGAGATACGCCCGGATGCGCAGAATCGCGACTTCCGCATGGCCTCCCATCCGTTCCCACGCTAAACCCACCCCCGCATGTCGCGGCAACCGCATCGCATCGGGATCATCGGCGGCTCAGGCCTCTACCACATCGACGGTCTCACCGACACCCGCTGGGTCCGCATCAAAACCCCCTTCGGCCCCCCCTCCGATGAACTGCTCACCGGCCGTCTCGCCGGTCGCGACGTCGTCTTCCTCCCCCGCCACGGCCGAGGCCATCGCCTCCTCCCCTCCGAACTCCCCCACCGCGCCAACATCTGGGCCCTCAAAAAACTCGGCGTCGCCTGGATCGTCAGCGTCAGCGCCGTGGGTTCCCTCCAGAAGAAGTACCGACCCCGCGACATCGTCTTCATCGACCAGTTCCTCGACCGCACCAAGCAGTCTTCCAACCACACGTTCTTCGGCCGCGGCATCGTCGCTCACGTCGCTTTCGCCCATCCCGTTTCCGAACCGCTGCGCCAACTCTTGGTCGCCTCCGCCAAACGTCTCAAGCTCCGCGCCCACGACGGAGGCACGTACGTCTGCATGGAAGGCCCCGCCTTCAGCACGCGCGCCGAATCCCTCGCCAACCGTGCCGCCGGCCACGACGTCATCGGCATGACCAATCTCGGCGAAGCCAAGTGCGCCCGCGAAGCCGAGATCGCCTATGCCTCCGCCGCCATGGTCACCGACTACGACTGCTGGAACGACGACCACGACCACGTCACCGTCGAAATGATCGTTGGGAATCTCCACGCCAACGCCGACGCGGCGAAACGCCTGGTCCTCGACGTCCTTCCCCACGTGCCCGCCGCTCCCAACTGGCCCGAACACCGCGCCCTCGACACCGCGATCCTCACCGATCGCAAGCTCTGGCCCGCCAAAACCCTGCGCGACCTGAAACCCTTCCTGGGCCGTTTCGCCTGATGGGATTTTAGATTCCGCCGCACCCGTTCGGACTCGGCATGGGCTAGCGCGGCAGCTCGGCAGATGTCCGCTCCCGCAGCCAGAGCAGATCCGGACTCCCCCGAATGACATGTCGGTTGACGCTGTTAAAGACCACGGTCCGCGAGTCCACCCAGCGCCGCCCTTCCACGTGCCCGTCCGCATACGCCAGCGTTCCGCTCGTGTCGTGGCGCGTCGACGGCCAGTCGATCCACTCCTGTTCCTGCATACCATGGGCAAAGATCCCTTCGTTGATGCTTTTCGCATCCTCGTCGATGAAGGTGAACAGCTGCGACGGCGCTGGCCCGACCACATGTTCCGGCTTTCCATAGGTTCGCCACCGGCGCCCGAAGGTGTGGGAGTGATTGTTGTCCAGCCAATGGCCGTCGACCGGCTGACGCACGACCGCGGAGGGATTCACCCCCACCGCTCCGTTTAACGACACCGACCGGGCGGCCGGCACGATGACATTGCGCATCGCCGGGTCCGCCCCCTGGTACTTTCCCGTTCGCTCATCCTCCGGACAGGCGTAGACCCGCACCGTGGAACCGGATTCCAGATACGGATACAGAAGGGAACGGGTCGAATCCCGAAGTAAGTCGGGATTGAATTCCTGGGATGCGCCAGGCCCTGCATTCCCCGGGGCCCAGGTCCGCCCGGGGGTCGAGTTACCGTCCTCCGGGTTCGGCGGAAACCATCCGTTGTCCAACGCGTACACCGCCATCGCCGCGGCCAGCCGACGGAGGTTGTCCATGCACAGCGTGGTGCGTGAAACATCCATATTCCCCGCCCGCAAGGGAACGACCAGAAGACCGAGCACGCTCACACAGGTCACCACGATGCAAAGTTCCAGCCGGGTGAATCCATGTTCCCTGGTTTCCTGGCAAAACATGGCTACCGCTTACGCCCGCCCCACCAAAGCGCAAGGCGGGAGTGTGTCCTCGGAGGGTGTTCCGAAATAATCGTTCTTGGCCAATCCCGGCCCGCATGCGACCAAATGCCCAATCCCGGCATGAGATCCACCCTTCTGACAGTGCTATCGCTCTCGATGGCGCTTCCTGCTTGGGGTGCTGAACCATCCACCGTACCCGGCCTCGTCACGCCTGCCTCCCCCCCATCCCAATCGGCAAGCGGCGCGTCAGCTTCCCCCAGGGTGTCCGGCGACGGTCAGACCGTCGTTTTCACCAGCGACGCCAGCAACCTCGCGGCGGGCGACACCCAAGGAAAACTATCGGACGTCTTCGCCCGCGACCTCGCGGCCGGCACGACCGAACTCATCAGCGTCGCCACCAACGGACTCTCCGGGAACGGACCGTCGTCTTCACCGGTCGTCTCCGCGGACGGGAGGTTCGTGGCCTTCGTCAGCACGGCATCGAATCTGGTTCCCGACGACACGAACGACGTCTCGGACATTTTCGTCCGCGATCGCACGGCCTCCGTGACAGTCCTGGTTTCTGTCGCCCGCAACAGCGCGGCCAGCGGCTCGGGTCCCTCGGATTGCCCTGTTCTCACTCCGGACGGGCGCTTTGTCGGGTTCCAGAGCTGGTCGACCAACCTCGTCTCGGGCGACTTCAACGGGCATCCCGACCTTTTTCGGCGCGATCTCCAATCCGGAATCACCACCCTGATCAGCATCCGTTCCACCCGCTCATCCATCGCCTCGCTGTCCAACGGCGCCTCCCGCTCGCTGGCCCTTAGCGCCGACGGATCCCGGGCGGTCTTTCTCAGCGCCGCCAGAAACCTGGCGCCGGCGCCCCGGGGAAATGAGACCGGCCTTTTTTTTCGTGATCTCGCCGCTGGAACGAATCGCATGATCGATTTACTTCCCCTCACCGCGGCCAATCAGAAGAGCATCGAAGTCCGCAACCCCACCCTCAGTGCGGACGGACGGTGGGTCGCCGTCCACGTCTCGCCGCCAGCCTCGTTCGGACCCGCCGGCATGTTCCACATCCACCTGGGCACGGTCACCAACACCCTGGAGCGGGTCGCGCCAACCTTGAACACCCGGACTCCATTCCCGAAGGGCTCGGACTCCAGCCGCCCGTTCCTTTCCGAGGATGGTCAGACCGTCGTCTTCGAGGCGCGAAGGGGCTCGGCCTCCACCCTCATCATCCCGAACAACCTGCAGGATCCGCCCGCCGTCTATGCGTGGAGCCCCGGGTCCGAACCGACCGTGCTCTCCACCAACCTCGCCATGGCCGATCCCCGCTTCGGAGCCCGGCCCATGGGTGAGGTCCTCGCCGCCAGCGACACCGCCGAGTTCGTGGCCTATTCCGGTTACCAACCCTCGGCCATCGAACCCACCCCCGGAGCCCCTCTGAATCTGTGGGTGGTCCATCACCCCACCCTCGAAACCCGCCGCCTCACGCGGGCTGAATTCTCGGACGACGCCCCCCAGCCATCCTTCAGCGCCAATGGCCGTCGGATCGCCTTCGTCTCCGCCGATCCCCGACTCGTGCCCGGGGACCTCAACAACGCCCCAGATGTTTTCCTCTACGATTGGGACTCCCAACAGCTGGAACTCGTCTCCGTTCGATCCACTTCTCGTCCCTCGGAGTCCGCTTCCTTCCCCAGCATCGGCGCCCTTTCCGGCCTGAGCGCCGACGGAAGCCGGATCGTCTACATCACCGACGCACCCCACGGCCCCGCTACCGACACCAACGAGGCCCCGGATGTATTCGTCCGCGACCTCACGACCGGAACCACGTGGCTGGCGAGCGCGCAGGCCGGTGAGTCCCGAGCCGGAAACGGCGTCTCGAGCGAACCCAGTTTCAGCACGGACGGTCGTTGGGTCGCGTTCCTGAGCACGTCCACCAACCTGGCCGGCCCCACCGGGAATGGAGCCCAGAATGTCTTTCTGCGCGACCTGACCAGCTCCAACACCTGGCTCGTCAGTCGCAGTGCGGTGACAGGACTGCCATCCCCCAGCGATTGCTCGCAACCCGCCCTCTCACCGGACGGCCGCCACGTGGCATTCGTAAGCGGCGCGGCGCTGCTGACGGAGGATACCAACCTTCCGCGGGACCTTTACCTCTTCGACCGCGAATCCGGGACGCTTCAACTCGTCACGTCGAATGTCGTCAGCGGAGAAACCCTTGCGGGCAATCTCCATTCCAGGAATCCGCGCTGGAGTCCGGACGGCCGCTGGCTGGTCTTCGAGAGCCATCATCCCGCCCTCGTCCATCCACCGGTCGCGGACACGACACCCCGATGGCACGCCCGGGACATGAGCACCGGCGTGACCTTGCGACTCCACCTCGAAGGTTCCCGCAACCCCTCCGAATCCCCCTTCGGCGCGGTCTTCAGCGGGGACAGCTCCACCGTCGCCTTCACCCACATCCCGAACATCGCGGGCTCGGTTGCTTCGGTCGTGGTCCGCTCCCTCATCGACCCTTCCGTCTCCAACTCCATTGCTGGCGCCCAAAACCCCCGTCTCGATCGCACCAGCCGAAAGATCGCCTACCGCGTTGCTTCCGCCTCGGGCTTCCCCAGCGCTGGAATGGTCCAGGTCCTGGACCGCGAAACCGGCAGGACATCACCCGTCGACACCGCCCCCGACGCAGCGCCGCCTTCCGCCCGCACCCGCAGCTTCGAGTTAGATCCGGACGGGCGCTTCGTCTTCTTCACCAGCGCTGCCACCAACCTCCACCCGGCCGCCCGCACCGGACATACCCAACTCTTCGCTCGCGACCTCGTGGCCGGCACCACCCTTCTCCTCAGCGCGAACGCCGAGGGTCAGGCCGCCAATTCCGCCATCGGCAATCTCATCCTCGCCAAGGACGGTCGAACGCTCGCTTTCACCACCTTCGCCTCCAACCTCGCCCCCACCGATCTCAACCAGACTGCCGACGTCTACCTCGTCCGGTTCCATGCGAATGCCGAGGATGAAGTCCCGGTCCTGTCCATCCACCGCGCCAACGCAGGCGCCAGCCAAGTCACCATCCTCTGGAGCAGCACGCCAGGTGTCCGCTATCGGGCCGAATACAAGAACACCCTCAACGACACCCTCTGGACACCCCTCGCCCCGGCCGAAATCGCTTCGGTTACCCAATCGACCGTCCAGGATCGAATCCTCCCCGAGTCCCCGCCTCACCGGTTTTACCGTGTGGTGCGCGAATAGGGTTTCACCTGAGCCTACGGTCATCCAGTCGACTGCAACGCCCGGCATTGCACGACACCGCCGACGCTGCTCTGCTCTCGCGATGCGCCCCCGTCGGAATGCCCTTCCGCTTGTTCTCGCCCTCGCCACGTTCCTCCCCGGTCCCATGCCGTCGGTCCGCGCCGATGGTCCCGCCGACAATCTGCCCGACAAAGTCCGGCCCGTTCCTCCGCCAGGCATCGCCATCCCCGAAGCGGACCGGCAACGGCTCCAGGAGGAAGTGACGCGCCTCGGTGCCCGCATCGAAACCGTGCGCACCGAGCTGGCCAAGAAGCCCGACCTCCTGCGACGGCTTCCGGACGTTCAGATCTTCCACAAGGCCGTCGACTGGGCGCTGCGTTACGACGAGTTCTTCCAGACCAACGAAGTGGCCGCGGCCTCCAATCAACTCCGCACCGCCGGGTCGCGCCTCGACGCACTCGCCAACGGCCAAACACCCTGGCTCACCCAGACCGGCCCCGTCGCACTCGGCTATGTCTCGCGCATCGACGGATCGATCCAGCCCTACGGTGTGGTTGTGCCTCCCTCGTATGCTCCCCCCACGCCGCATCGCTTTCGCCTCGATTTCTGGTTCCACGGGCGTGGCGAGAAGTTGAGCGAACTGGCGTTCGTCGCGGAACGCTCCTCCCGCCCCGGTGAATTCACCCCGCCCAACGCTTTTGTCCTCCATCCCTACGGCCGCTACTGCAACGGCTCGCGATTCGCCGGGGAAACCGATGCCTGGGAAGCTTACGACGATCTCCGTTCGATCTACCCCATCGACACCGACCGCCTCGTGGTTCGCGGATTTTCCCTGGGCGGTGCCGCCTGCTGGCATTTCGCCGTGCACCATGCCTCCCGTTGGGCTGCCGCGGCTCCGGGCGCCGGCTTTAGCGAAACCGCCGAGTTCCTGAAGGTTTTCCAGAAGGAAGAACTGAAGCCCGCCGGGTGGGAGCAGAAGTTGTGGCGCTGGCACGACGCCACCGCGCATGCCGCGAACGTCGCGATGGTGCCCCTCGTCGCCTACAGCGGCGCCAAGGACAGCCAGATCCAGGCCGCCCGCGCCATGGAAACCGCCCTGGCTGCCGAAAACCTCCAGCTGACCCACGTGATCGGCGTCGATGCCGGCCATCGGTACACCCCCGAAGCGAAAGAGGAGATCAACCGACGCATCGATGCCGCGGCGGCCCGAGGCCGGGACCCACTGCCAAAACGCCTCCAGTTCGTGACCCACACTCTCCGCCATCCTTCCATGGCCTGGGTGCAACTCGACGCCCTGCTCGTCCACTGGGAGCCCGCCCGCGTGACCGCTGAACTCCTGCCCGACGGCAGCTTTCACGTCACCACCACCAACATCGAAGCCCTCACCCTCGCCATCGATCCCGGCCTCTATCCCTTCCCGCTGGATCGCGTTCCGCAGATCCAAATCGACGGACAGGTCGTCTCAGGCCAACGGCCCGGCACCGATCGTTCGTGGCAAACCAGCCTGCACCGGGCCGCGAACAGCTGGACGCTGGGGCCTCTCGAAATCGCCGGCCCACGCAAGGCACCCGGACTTCAGGGTCCCATCGATGACGCGTTCCTCGACGCCTTCCTGTTCGTTCGCCCCACCGGCCCGGCCTTGAACGCCGCCACCGGGAAATGGGTCGCCCAGGAACTTGACCGCGCGATCCGCGAATGGCGCCGTCAGTACCGGGGCGATGTCCGTATCAAGGACGACACCGCCGTCACCCCGGACGATGCGCAACGGTACCATCTCATCCTGTGGGGTGATCCCCAGAGCAACGCCCTGTTGCGCGAAGTCCGGGACCAGCTCCCGATTCGCTGGGACGCGGACCAGGTCGCCACCCCGAGCCAATCCTTCGCCTCCGCCAGCCATCTGCCGGTCCTCGTCTTCCCGAACCCCAGCTCGCCCAAGCGCTACATCGTCGTGAACAGCGGCTTCACCTTCCGGGAGTACGACTACCTGAACAACGCCCGTCAGACCCCCAAACTGCCGGACTGGGCGATCCTCGACCTCTCCCAACCCCCGAACGCGCGAACCCCAGGCCGTATCGCCGCCGCGGGATTCTTCGACGAACGCTGGCAGCTGAAACCGGCGCCGTGACCGTTGCCTCCGTAGCGGCGGGCGTCCCGCCTGCCGTAGAGGGGGGCGTCCCGCCCCCCGGAATAACCGGTTCCAGGCCCGTGAACAGGTCGATGTCGAACAGGCACTTCCCTTGCCCCCCGGAACCCACCTCACGGCGCGCGATAGGTCTCGCCTTCGACCGGCACCACCGCCGATCGCTCCTTGGTTCGGAACCGAATCGGGAACGTTTCACGCGTCGCACCGTCCTTCGGGCTGAAGACCGCGAAGTGCAGGTGCGGCCCCTGGCTGTAACCGGTGTTCCCGGAAAGACCCAGCAACTGGCGCGCCTTCACCTTCTGGCCGGGCTTCACTTTCGCCCCGCCTCGCTGGAGATGGACGTACTCCCCGTACGTGCCATCCGAATGCCGAATGAGAATCATGTTCACGGAATCCCGCAGCCCCGGGTCCATGCCACCGTGATCGAAACGGTCCACCACCACCTCCACGGTACCCGCCCGAGCCGCATGAATTGCGGTGCCTTCGGGCATGCCGAAATCGATCGCATGCTCGTTATTCCCGGTGTGCGTGAAGGAGCCGCCTGAACCCTGGTCCACCCGATAGGCTTTCCCGGAGGCGAACGGCAGCTGGTAGACCGCGGATGCGTCGTGTTTGGCCCCGCCCAAACCAAACTGCCAGTCATACCGCACCTTGTACCCAAAGGTTTCAGCCCCGGGTCTCCCCGTCAGTTGCGCCAACGGAAACCGGCCTCGTTCGCGGCAGGTCAGCACGATGGGATTTGGGAAATTCACGTCAGCGTTCTCCGGGAGCACCGTCACCGTGAGGGTGATCGCCGCCAGGTTCCGGTTCTCAACAAACAACGAGATGCCGTCGCCAGACGAATCGTCCACCACCCGGACCCCGCCCACCGACGCCGCTCCGTGGGCGGAGGCGGCGGCGAACAACATCAGGCAGACGACTCGAAGAACCAGGGCCGATGCGATGCGCAGGAAGCGGGTCATGGGGAAGGGTGTGTTCAAAACCGACTGGCCCACTGGCCATGCACCGGGGAGCGAGGGAAGAAGCGAGCGGCCCTCATCCCGGCCTTCTCCCAGAGGGAGAAGGAGAATGGGCGCCGCGAGTTTCGGAGGGCCAAGCCGGGCGTTGGCGGGTGCGATTCGCGACGGCTCGGAAGCACAGGGTGCAGGCATGTCGCCGAGGGCAGGACGCAACCCCCTCTCCCCCCGGGAGAGGGTTGGGGTGAGGGAGCCCGGTTCAGCCCTCGCGATCGCTTGCTGGATAAAATCCATCGGAAGCAACCTGTTCACCGACCATGAACATCGGATTCCTGGGGGCGAGACGCCCCCCTCTACGGCAGGCGGGACGCCCGCCGCTACAGAGCCCTTTCCCTCGTCTCGCTTCCCCACTCGCCACTCCCCACTCGCCATTCGGTTCATGGGGGGTTCATCGACAGATTCAGCGCTGTTTTGCAGCGGTTTTCCTGCCGGCCGGCGATCCTCCCCGGGGCTTCGTCTTCGCCACCGCCGCCGATTGGGTCTTCGCCGCACCGTTCTTCAACCACGCCGGCACGCTCTCCAAACCCCAGATGTCGTCCAGGTCCTGCCGTTCCCGAACCAGGGCGAATTGCTCGCCATCGACGAGCACCTCCGCGGCCAGGGCGCGTGAGTTGTAGTTCGACGACATCACCGCGCCGTAGGCGCCGGCGCTGAGCAGAGCGAGGTGATCGCCTTCACCGACGCGCGGCAGGTCGCGGTCCTTGGCGAAATAATCGCCGCTTTCACAGATGGGACCGACCACGTCCGATGACACGGTGGCGCCACGTCGACGGACGACCGGCACGATCTCGTGGTAGGCGTCATAAAACGCCGGCCGGATCAGATCGTTCATGGCGGCATCGACGATGACGAAGTTCTTCCGGCCGGTGCGCTTGACGAATTCCACGCGCGTGACGAGAGCGCCGGCATTGCCAACGATGAACCGGCCGGGTTCGAGCAGGATGCGCAACCCCAGCGGTTCGAGCAGCGGCTTCAAAGTCTCTGCGTAAGTGGCAGGCGTCAGGATTTTCCGGGCTTTGGGCGTCGACTTCCACCAGGCGGGGTCGCCGCTGGCCAGGGCGGGGTCGTAAACGATGCCAATGCCGCCGCCGATGCTGAGGAACTCGAAACCGTACCGGGCGTGAAGTTTTTGAACGAGTGGGACGACCTTCTCGACGGCCATTTGGAAGGGCTTCACCTCGGTCAATTGCGAGCCGATGTGCATCTGAAGGCCGCGCAGGCGGACGTGCTTGAGTTTGGCGGCTTTTGCGTAGACCGCCTCGATGCGCTCGAAGGCGATGCCGAATTTGTTCTCGTAGGTGCCCGTGGTGATTTTCGCGTGGGTATGGGCATCGATGTTGGGGTTCACGCGCACCGCCACGGGTGCAACCTTCCCCAGGCGGCCGGCCACGCGGTTGATGCGCTCCAATTCGGGTTCGCTCTCGATGTTGAAGGAGTAGATGCCTTGCTGAAGGGCGAACTCGATTTCGGATTCCTTCTTGCCCACCCCGGCGAAGACGCATCGGCTGGGGTCCCCGCCCGCCGCGATCACCCGCCGCAGCTCGCCCTCGCTGACGATGTCGAAGCCGCTGCCTTCGTTGGCCAGGGTACGGAGGACGGCCAGGTTGGAGTTGGCTTTGACCGCGAAGCAAACCAGCCGATCCAGCGGCGCCAGGGCCTGGTCGAGTTTGCGAAAATGTTCCCGGAGTGTGCCTGCGGAATACACATAGAGCGGTGTCCCGAACGCCTCGACCAACGTCGAAACGGGGACCCGTTCACAATGGAGTTGACCACCTGAGTAGCTAAAATCGTGCACGGCGGCGGTGTTATGCCAGACATTCGCCCGAAGTCACGCCGGGACCCGTTCAACTCACCAGACGCCACAAGACCGGCCCCACCAGCAGCGACGGCAGGTAGTCCGCGAGCGGCACTTTCCGCACGTCGAGAATGACCAGCGACGTCGAGGCCACCAGCAGCCCGCCCACCGCGCTCACGCCATCCCACATCGCCGGATGCTCCAGCATGGGGCGCAGGGTCCGGGCGCCCAGGGTGATCGTGCCCTGATACGCCAGCACCGGCAGCGCCGACAACATCACTCCGGGTCCGAACACCCGCACGAAGGCGAACGCCGCGAGGGCATCCATCACCGCCTTGATCAGCAGAATCTTCGGGTCGTTTTGCAGGCCTTCCTGCAAGGCTCCGAGCACCGCCAGCGGGCCCACACAGAACAGGATGGAGCAGGTCACGAAACCATCGCCCGGATCGGGACGCCCCTTGCTGCGTGCCTGGGCAAATCGGTCCCGGGCATATTTCCCGAGCTTGTTGGACTGCTTCTGCAAGCCCAGTGCCTTGCCGATCAGGTTCCCGATCACGAGCGCCACCATCGCCAGACCCAGCTGTGCCAACACCCTCCAAACCGTTCCCCCGAGGCTGTTCCAGACCATGCGAAACCCGGTGTAGATCGCCAGCACCCCCAGGACCGTCTTCAGAAACAACTGGTGCCGGGGCGACAGATCCTTGCGGATCCCCAGCCCCACCGCCGCTCCCACGATGATGCCCGCCACGTTGACCAGCGTTCCAACCACGCCCCAAGGGAATCAGCCCACGCCGCGATTTTGAATGCCCGTTTTCGCTTTTCCTAAGAGCCCGTCTGAAAATTCGAAGGGGCCCTTCCAATTTTCAGACGGGCTCCAGGCTCACCGCACCCAGCCGTCCCAAAACAGCTTCGTCGCCGCCACCAACACCACCCCCAGGAACACCGGCCGGATCACCGACGCCCCTCCCTTCATCGCCAACCTCGCCCCAAGCCTCGCCCCCAACCCCTGCCCAACCCCCATCCACAGGCCCGCCACCCAGTCGATGCGTGCCGTTCCCAGAAACGCCGCCAACGCCACAATGTTGCTGGTGAAGTTCATCCACTTCGTCCAGGCCGTCGCTCGCAGCAGCTCAAATCCCATCAGCAACACAAACGCCAAGGTCCAGAAAGTCCCCGTTCCCGGCCCGAAAAACCCGTCGTAAAAGCCCAGCACCAGGCCGAAGCCCAACAAAAACGGCAAGGGCCGGCAGCGGGCCGGTTTCGCGGTGGCTCCCAAGGCAGGCCGTAGCCAAACGGCAATCGCCGCCGCCAACAGCAGGAAGGGAATGACCTTTCGAAGAAAATCCGGCGCCATCCAGGTCACCGCCACCACGCCCAACACCGCTCCCACCGCCGTCGCCAATACTCCGGGCCACGCCTCCTTCCAGGTCACCAACGCCGCCCGGCGATAGGCCCAGACCGCACTGGCGGAACCAAAGGTCGATTGAAGCTTGTTCGTCGCCAATGCCTCCGCCGGCGACAATCCAACCCCCAACAGCACCGGCAACGTAATCATGCCGCCGCCACCCGCGATCGCATCGACGAATCCCGCGGCGAATCCCGCCCCCAACAGCCATGGCCATAACCAGGGTGATACCACCCCCCGGTCCTAGCCCGCCCAAGCCTTCAGCAAAACAAAATCCTCGAAACTACCGCACGCTCGCCACCTGGGCCGCGCCCAGGTCAAGACAGGTGACCTGGCCCTCGCCGTTCCGCACGTACAACCGGCCGTTCGCCAAAACAGGCGCGGTCCAGTAAGTCCCACCGCCGATTTGAGCCCGCGCCACCGGCTTGAATTCCACCGGACTCGCCTCGCCCACCAATAGTTCACCCTTCTCGCCGATCACGATCAGGTAACCGTCGGCTGCGGTCAGGGCTCCGTGTTTGGTCTCCGGGAAGGCCCATTTCGCGGTTCCCGTGGCCAACTCCACACAACGCAGCTGGCCCTTGCCGGTGTCGCCGTCGATCGCATACAGGTGGTCCGCAATCAGCACCGCCGCGTTCAGCTGGGTCCGCAGGTTCTTGTTTTCCCAGATCACTTTCGGCTCGGCCCCGCTCACGTCCAACAGCGCCCCGCCCCGGTTGTAACCCGTGGCGATGAACACCCGGCTGGGACTCACCACAATCGGGTCCGCCGCGTTCACGTCATAGCTCGTGACCCATTTCTGCGACCACACCACCTGGCCGGAGTCCGCCTTGACCGCCACCAGTTCCTTGGCCGCAAACACCAGGTAGAGCTTGTGCCCGTTCTGTTCGAACGGCACCGGCGTTGCATAACCGGGTTCGCCCGTGCCCGTCTTCCAAATCACCTGACCCGTCGCCTTGTCCAACGCCGCTCCGTAGGTGCCCACATTCACCACCGCCCGGTTGCCATCGATCAGCACCGAACTCGCAAATCCCCATTCCGGAATCTTCGCCCCGAGTTCCGTCGCCACATTCTTCTGCCACACCACCGCACCGGTCGCCGCGTCCAGACAATGCAGATGCCCACGGCGACTCAGCACATAGACCCGGTTCCCATCCACGGTCGGCGTTCCGCTCGACCCGCCCTGATAATACTTCGCGTCCAAGGGATGCGGGTAGCTGTGCTTCCACAACTCACGACCCGTCACCGCGTCCAAACCGTAAATCGTGTCCTCCTTGCCGTCATTGCCCAGGGTGTACGCCTTCCCGCCCGCCACCGAGACCGCTGAAAAGCCCTTTCCGACGTTCGCCGTCCACAAAACCTTCGGCCCATCCACCGGAAAGGTCGTCGTGAAACCTTTCTCGGAGGAAATGCCGGTGCGCTGAGGTCCCCGCCACTGCGGCCAGTCGGCGCCGGAAGCACCCAGCGTCAGCCCGGCGAGAAGCGCGATATGGGCCGTCAGACGGGTGGTGCGGAAATGGGAGCGAGGAGACCTGAAGGAGTTCATAGACGCGACGTGGAAAACTGGCCGGCAACCTAGCCACCCCCCAACGGGTGTCAACGAGCCCGCGGCCATCCTTTCGGGTGTTGCCGCTTGCCATGACCCTCTCGCCCCCTACCATCGCGCCACATTGGCACGCCCCCGGCATCCCGGGCCGTGCATCTGGCATGGCATGATCCGGTCGTTCGCGTTCACCACCAAAGGAGGGCTTCACACTCAGGACATCGCCCCGTTCCTGATGCCCACCCTCCTGTCGGACACCAATTTGTTCCTCTGGATCGATATCGAGGCGGCGACGCCCGAGGAGGCCCGGATGGTTCTCGGCGATATCTTCCACTTCCACCCACTGTCCATCGAGGACTGCGTCGCCGAATCCCCTTCGCCCAAAGTCGAAGAATATTTTCCCAAGGAAGAAGATCGGTTCGCCCCGTACCTCTTCATGGTGGTGCATGCCGTCGACTACAGCCGCAAGGACGGCGTGTTCGCGACCACCGAGCTTAACTTCTTCCTGGGCAAGAACTTCCTGGTCACCTACCACGACCGGCCCATGAAGAGCGTGCACTTGGTCGAGGAACGTTGCCGCAAGGGGACCGTCCACGTCGCCCGCGCCCCCGACCGTGTCGCCCACACCCTGCTGGATGCGATTGTCGACAACTACAAACCGGCGCTGGAGGAGTTGGCGTTTGAGATCGCCGAACTGGAGCAGGAGGTGGTGGAACGTCAGAACCGCCTGATCATCAGCCGGATCCTGCGAGTCAAGAAGGAGGTGCTCCACTTGCGCCAGATCATTGGACCCCAGCGGGAAGTGCTCGCCCGCTTCGCCCGCAGCGAGTTCAAGCTGGTGCGAGCCCACCTGGTCCCGTACTTCCGCGACGTCTACGACGCCTTGTTCACCATCGGCGAACGGGCCCAGGCCTACGCGGATTCGCTGACCAACGTGCTCCAGGTGTATGTCAACATGTCCAGTCACCAGACGGGCGAGGTGATCAAGCTGTTGACCCTAATTACCATCGTCACCACGCCCCTGACCCTCATCGGAACGTGGTACGGAATGAACTTCGACACCATGCCGGAGGTCAGACATCCGTTCGGCTACATCTACGTCATCGTGCTCACCATCCTCACCACCGCCGCGACCTTCTACTTTTTCAAGCGCAAGGGCTGGTTGTAACCCCCGGTCCTTGTCGCTCACGCCCCACCACGGATGCCTCCGCCCAAAACCAGTTTCGTCGACAAGGTTCTCGGCCGCCTCACCCGGCTCGACAGTGAGAACGTCCGGGCCCTCATGCGTCGACTGGCGGAGGAGCGCAGCCTGCTCGAAACCGTCTTCAACATCGTCGAGGACGGCATCGTGGTGGTGGCCGACGACGGCCGGGTTTTGTACGTGAACCAAAGCGCCGAGCGCCTGCTCGGGCTGCCGGAAAATACCCGGGTGGATGGGCAGACCATCCAGCAGATCCTGCCGGAACTCGATTGGTCCAAGCTCCGTGACATCGACCGTCGCGGCGGCGCCCAGGTGGTCCGCCAGGAATTCGAGGTCACCTGGCCGCGACCACGCTTTTTCCGGCTGTTCGCCGCACCCATCGATGGCGAAGCCGCGGGCAGCGCGGGGATCGCCCTGGTCCTGAACGACGCGACCGAGGCGCGACAAAAGGAATTCGAGAACGTCGAGAGCGAACGCCTCCAGGCGCTCACCCTGCTCGCGGCGTCGTTGGCCCACGAAATCGGCAACCCCCTCAACGCGCTCAACATCCATCTTCAATTGATGGAACGGGAACTGCGCAAACTCCGCACCGAACTCGTTTCCCTCCGCAACCACAGCCCCCGCCCCGCCCGTCCGCGCCCCCACCAATTGGGCGCCGAACAGGCCGCCTTCACCTGCATCGATCGGCTTCAGGATTTCACCGGAGTCGCCCGCGGCGAAATCGGACGGCTCGATTACATCGTCAGCCAGTTCCTCCAGGCGCTCCGGCCCAGCCCTCCGAAACATCGCGCCACCGACCTGAATTCGACGGCACGCGAAACCCTGGAATTGCTGAGGCCCGAACTGGAGAACCGCGGACTGCTCATCGTGGAGGAATTGGCCGAGGGCCTGCCGCAAGGGTGGTTTGACCCC
>CAUJJW010000062.1 GCA_963205105.1 Verrucomicrobiota bacterium
CAACCCTGCAATCTTCGCGGAGCATTTTCTCCTTCTCCCTCCGGGAGAAGGCCGGGATGAGGGCCGCCCGCTCCACTCCTCGCGCCTCGGTTCATGGTCCCAATGCGTGTCCAGATTTTGGAAAGCGTTCCTACCCATGAACCCACCCACCCCTCGTCATCGTACTCCTACTCCTAATCGTAATCCCCCCCGCCACCCCCGGGTCAAGGTCCGTGAGCCGGTCGATTTCGAACCGGTCTCTAACCGGCAGCCCAGTACCGGGCCAAAGCCTTCGACTCCAGCCGTTGCAGTTCCCGAATCAATCGCGCCACCTCGGCATCCGCAGCGGGACGGATTGAGGCCGATACCGCGTCGATAAAGGCCATCGGATCCCAGCGCCCGCCGTGGATCAGTCGGAACGGAAGCGCCGCATGTTCGGCAAGCAAGGGCGCCGCCATTTCCGCCAGCAATTCCAGGGCCGGATGCTGGCCCACCCGATGAAACCAGTAGCGGGCATTGGAAAAGTCCGGTTCCCGCCGATGCATGATGCCATGCACCCAGGCCGCGTCCGCCCCCGACAAGTCCTGCACCAGAGTGTGCGCCTCATCCAGGTGGTCGTGCCACAGCAGCACCAACGCCCGCAGACATTCCAGCGCCTTTCCAGTGATCGACGCCTCCTGGCAGACCGCATCCACCGCCGCCAAAACCTCCCGCACCTTGAGAACTCCAGGCCGCACTTCGGGTCCCAGTCCCGCGGGCTCCGTCATCGCAAACAATCCGTCGATTGTGTCGGCTTTCATCGCTCGCCTTTCTGCTCATCGCACCGCGCGCTGCGCCTGCGGCTCATGTCCCGAGCACACGCGCCAGAATCAGGAGACCGGCGCGAGGTTCTCCGCCACCGGCGTCCGGTACGCCTTCCAGGCCGGCACCAGACCGGCCAAAGCCGCCAGGGCGATCATCCCCAGAGGCGCCCAGAGCATGACCGCGTTCGGCGCCCAGGGATCCAACACCACGCCCGTCTGCGACCGCACCACCACCGCCACCGCGGTCAAAATGGTCACGTGCACGGCGAAGGCCAGCACCATGCCGATGGCTGCAATCGCCACCGCTTCCAGCACGATGGCGGAAAAGATCGTCCGTCGACGTGCCCCCAAAGCCCGAAGAATGGCGATGTCCCGGCGCCGTTCCTTCATGGAATTGTAGATGCTCACCAGGATGGAACCAGTCGCCACCACGGCCACCAGATAGGCCACCAATGCCAGCACCCGATCCACCCAGGCGATCTTGTTGAACAACTGCGAGACGATCTGGGCGATGGGCCAGGCGAAGGTCAGCCGGTTGCCCTGCTTGTTGTACATCAGGTCCAGCTGCCGGGCCGTCAGCGGACTGGTGTCCTTGAACTTCAGCAACACCCCGCTCAAATCACCCGCCGCCTTCGGATCATGCCCGGCCATCAACTGCACCCCCTGCAACGGAATCCAGATCACCCGGTCCACCGGCGTGTTGCTCGGCTTCATCACCCCCACCACCACATAACGCTCCTCGTGCTGATCCTCGGGATTGAACAACAGCCCGTGGTACGGCTGAAACGTGTCGCCGGGTCGAAGCCCCAACCGGCCGGCCACAAAACTGCCCACCACCGCCTCTCTCAGTCCCGGATCGAACACCCGCCCCGCCGCCATGTCGAACCGGCGGCCCGTTTCAAATTCGACTTCGCTGAACAGGTTCGTCGTGGTGCCCACGATCCGGTACCCCAGGTAGTTGTCCCCCAGCGCAATGGGGATCGCCACCTTCACCGCGGCATTGCTCCGGATCAGATCGTAGTCTTCGGGCCGGATGTTTCCCGGGGACTCCTCCAGGTGGAAGATGGTGTTCAGCACCAACTGCAGCTTGGAGCCGCGCGCACCCAGCACCGCGTCGAACCCCGCGTTGACGCCCGTGAACGCCCGTTGCGATTGCTCTTTCACCACCCAGACCGCCATCAGCAACCCACCCGCCAGGGCAATAGAACACGCGGTGATGATGGTCGACAGCAGGTGTTGCCGCAGACTCTTCCGCACCATCAACGGCAGGGTCACGCGCCCACCTCCCGGGCGTGCGACGCCCGATTCAAGGTCAGCAGGTCCTCGCGATGCTCGAATTCCCCCAAAACTTCCCGGTCATGGCTCACCAGCAGCAGCGCCGCCTCGAATTCCCGGCAGGCTTCCCGGATCAATTTCAGCGATTCACGGCTCGAACGATGGTCCAGATTGCCGGTGGGCTCGTCGGCCAACACCAGTTTCGGCCGGTTCGCCAGCGCCCGTGCCACCGCCACCCGTTGCTGCTGCCCGGTTGAAAGTTGGCGCGGGTAATGCCGCAGCCGATCGCCCAACCCCACCCGGTGGAGCAGCGACTCCGCCCAGGCCCGGTCGGGTCCGGGCCCGAACGACATGCCCAGGAGCACGTTCTCCACGCAGGTGTAGCCCTGCAGCAGATTGAAGGTCTGAAAGATGTACCCGACTTTGGTCGCCCGAATCCGGTCGCGCCCCGCCTCACCCAACCCCGCGAGATCCACCCCATCCAAACGTACGGTGCCCGCGTCCGGCGCCAGAATGCCCGCGATCAGATGGAGCAAGGTGGTCTTGCCAGAGCCGCTGGCACCGCTCAACGCCACCTGGCGTTTGGCGTCCAGATCGAATGACGGCACATCCACCACCGTCACCACCCCGCCATCCGGGGTCGTGTACGTCTTGCGAAGGTCCCGAAGCTCCAGCAGTGCCATGGCGGGCGTGGTCCTAGCTCTCGATCACGTTGATCTCCACCGGTTCCACCGTCACCCCCTGCTTCTCCAGCCAACGGATCGCCTCCTTGATGTCCGCACGAGGTCCCTTGAGTTCCAGACACAGGATGCCCAGGGCATCGGTAACGCTCGCCTGACGCACGTTGAAAACCACCGGGAATTTCTGGCTGAGTTCCCAAATCACCGGCCGGGTGATCAGCTTGCCAGGGTAGGTCAGCCAGAACCGCCGGCTCTCAGCCACGGACTTGGGCGCCTTCACGAGCTTCGAAATTTTCGAAGGCTTGGCGGTTTTCGCGGTCGCTGACGCGGTGGATGGCCTTTTCCCGGGGCCAGCCGGGCGGCGTTTTCGGGTCTCGTTCGACATGTCGGATGAAGTGTCGCACACGCGACACCCCAATGCCGGGCAATCCCCGCCGCCTTGTCAATGGCCGAGACACCGTCGAAATCCTCGGGTAGCGTCCCTCCAAGGAAGGGCGCGGGCACAAGGAACTCAGCGAAGCCTCGGTGACGCCGTCGACGCCGTCGGTCGACCTTGCCCCATCCAGGGAATCCGTGAACCCACGCCTGCCCACCAAAAAAAAGTTTCATCGCATGCATCCAGAATGAGTTCCGGTGCGGATAACAGGTTCGAGGGCGCCGACGTGCCAGCTCACCAGGAACACGCGACGCAACCATCGAAAGCCATGCCGTCATCCCAGGGGTGGGACTTGGACGACGCGGCCGAGGATGCGCGCCTCCTGTCAGCCATCAGCCAGGGCGAACACATCAGCCTCAGCCGCCTGTACGAGCGCCGCGCCGGCGCCCTCTTTTCGATGCTGGTCCGCATGCTCAACAACGACGGGGAAGCCGAGGAATGCCTCCAGGACACCTTTGTCCGGATCTGGCACCGGGCCGCCACGTTCGACCCCGCGCGCAGCGCCCCCTTCACCTGGATGGTGATGATCGCCCGCGGCATCGCCCTCTCCCGTCTCCGATCTCGCGGCAACTCCGCCCAAGCTCAGGCCGCCTACCAAACCGAGGTCGCCTCCCTCGAAATCGAACACATCGACACTTCCTGGCACCCGCCCGATTCCGAGCTCAATACCGCCTGCACCAACGCCTTGCGCACACTGCCCGATGAACAGCGTCGCGCCGTCGAGCTCGCTTTCTTCCGCGGCTGGACCCATGGCGAAATCGCTGAAGCCACCGGCGAACCCCTCGGAACCATCAAGGCCCGCATCCGTCGCGCCCTGCTCAGCCTTCGCGACCTCCTGAAGGACTTCCATGCCTGACCTCCCCCCCATCGAAGACCAAGCGGTCCGGTACCTGCTCGGGGAACTCGAAGGCGCCGAACGATCCGATTTCGAAGCCCACCTCGCTTCGTCACCCCAGCTGCGCGCCCACCTGCACACGCTGGAGTCCGCCTGCACCGCCCTCGCTCTCTCCGCCCCGGCCCGACGACCCGCACCCCGTGTCTGGAAGCAGATCGCGCAGGAAATCAGGGCCCCGCAGACCGCAGCCTCGCCCGCTCCCCAAACCCCGCCCCAACCCGTTCCCCTCCCGCGCCCCGCTTGGCTCCCTTCGTGGCGCGAGCTGTTCTGGGGCACCGGCTGGGCCGCTGCCGCCATCACCGCAATCCTTTGGGCCACCGGCGACCCACGCCAGCCCACCCCGACTTCCCCCGCCCCCCACGCCAGCGATCTCGCCTCCACCGTCCCCCACTCCGGCGCGATCCCCCCAGCCCCATCCTCCGCCGCGCCGGCAGTCTCCCCGCCAACCGCCACTCCACGCGGCCACGCCGGCAGCCCTGCCGAAGCATCCGATCAGCCCACGGATCCCAAGGCTCCTCTCACCCAGGAGGAATGGACCACCCTCCGCCAACGCCTCCGCGAACTCGGCACCCTGAATCAGTCCCTTTCCCAGCAACTCGTGCTCCCACCCGGTGCCGCGCGCTTTCAGGTTTTCCGACTCACCCCCTCCAACGCACCCGTCCTCACCATCACCCAGGGCACCTCCAATCTCCT
Source organism: Verrucomicrobiota bacterium (assembly GCA_963205105.1). Classification (GTDB taxonomy): domain Bacteria; phylum Verrucomicrobiota; class Verrucomicrobiia; order Limisphaerales; family CAIMTB01; genus CAIMTB01. The sequence continues at coordinate 4,762 of CAUJJW010000062.1, forward strand.
GGCCATCGCCGACACCACCCCCGATCCCGCGTCGCAGGTCCCCACCGATTCAGCGACCCTCCAAAGTCTGCTCACCCACGCGCTCGCCCGGGAACTCGCCGCCGCCACACCTTCACCCTCCACCTCGGTACCCACGTCCCCCACCACGCCCAACGCAAACGCCCCCTCGACCCCCACGCTGACCGCCTCCATCACCCCCTCCTCCCCCCCATCCCTCGACGACGACACCTTCGCCGTCACCCCGACCCCACCGGCAACGTCGGTTTCGGAAGGCTCCAGTTTTGCGGTCATCGACCTGCCCAACGCCTCCACGACCGCCAACGTCGACGGCGATCTGATTCCTCCGACTTCGATCGCCAGTCGCACACCGACCTCCACACCCAAGGCCCCGGATGAGACCGGGGCCTCCAACAGCGGGACCGGCACCGCTCCAACGCCCGCTTCGGCCCTCGGCGTTTACTCGTCGGAGACCGGAATGGGCAGCATCGCCCTCGTCACGTCCGAAGGGCCGCCGCCCGGCTACGCGTACCAATTCTGGGTGGTGAACAACCAGGCCTACTCCACCATCAGCCTCGGCACCACGACCCACGCTGGCGGCCGAATGGTGGTCAATTTTTCGCTCGATCCCAACCTGGTCTACAGCCCCGGATTTCTCGTCACCCTCGAACCCGAGGGCGGCTCCGCCATCCCCACCGGCCCGGTCGTCGTCGCCCCACCCTCCTCGTCCCAGCCGCATCCCACGCCATGAACCGCCGCCCTCCCGCGCCGACGACCCGCCCGGCGTACCTCCGATGCACCCTCGGCAGCTCCCCTGCCCCGGCCCATCGCTGTGATCGCAGCCACTCCAATCGCCTGGGGACGGGATCAGGCGCCACCGCGCCATCCTCCGTCGTCCGGCTCGTCATTCCCCTGCTCCCATCTCCTGACACTTTTTTTCAACCGACTGTCTCCAACGTTCTGACCGTATCATGAAAACCAAAACGCCATTCCAGCGTCTCGCGGGGTGGATCGCCCAGTGCACTGCGGTCGCCCTCCTGGTGACCGCGTCCCACGCCGGCACCAGCCCTCACATCACCGCCATCGGCGTCGTCGACTCCGATCTCGTCATCTCCGCCGACGCACCGGACGGCGCGCTCCGCCTGGTGCTCGAAGGAACCGAGCGCGGCGAACTCCGAGCCTGGCGTCCCCGCGCTGTCCAACGGGTCAGCCAGCCCGGCACCGTCACCTTCCGGATCCCCTGGAAACTCGCCGCCACCCTGAACATCGAAATGTTCCGGGTCCGCTCCGACACCAACGATCCCCTGCCCGCCGCCTTTTACACGGGCAAGACCGAGTTCGAGGGTGAATCCACCGGCACCGGCAATCCCATGCTCTACCGCGGAGCGGATGGCTCGGAGTGGGTGGTGAACACCAGCGTGCCGGGTACGCCCGCTCCCACCCAGCCCGACGGCGCAGCGAATCGGTCCGTCGTCGAATCCGACATTTGGCGGCTCTCCGGCGACCGGCTGTACTTCTTCAACCACCAGCGGGGCTTGCAGATCGTGGACGTCGCAAACGCCGACGCGCCCGCGCTGCTCGCCACGTACCCCCTGCCCGCCTCCGGCGAGCAGATGTACCTCATGGGCGAACATCACGTCGTTCTCCTGGCCCGCTCCAGCCCCTGCAGCAACGACTGGGGGCAGGACGCCACCAGCGCCGCCATTGTCATCGATGTCTCCGGCGACGCACCGCGCGAAACCGGCCGCATCCAACTCCAGGGCCGCATCCTGGAGAGCCGCCTCGTCGGCACCGCCCTCTACGTCGCCACCGACACCTGGCATCCCAAGTCCGACCTGCCGGAAGACCAGGGCGTCTGGGTCAACGGCACGCGGCTCTCCGGCATTGATCTCGCCAACCCGGCGCAACCCCTCGCCCGCAATTCCGTCTGGCTCCCCGGCTCCGGCAACGTGGTCACCGCCACCGATCGCTACCTGCTCGTCGGGATTCAAACCTACGAAACCCGCAAGTGGTGGGAGTCCCGCCTCCACGTGCTGGACATCCAGGACCCCGCCGGCGCCATTCAGGAGTTCACCACCTTGGAACTCGGCGGCCGCCTCCAGGACAAATTCAAGGTCACGGTGAACCAGGACATTCTCACCGCCATCACCGCCGGCCCCTCCAACGCCGACGGCTCCGGCTCTTGGCGCAGCGCCCTCACCACCTACCGCCTCAACGGCCCCGCCGCAGGTGCCGCAGCCACCGCCACCCGCCTCGGCTCGGTGGAGGTCGGCCACGGCGAACAACTGTACGCCACCCGCTTCGACGGCCAGCGCGCGTACCTCGTCACCTTCCGACAGATCGACCCGCTCTGGATCATCGACCTTTCCGAACCGGAAAACCCGCGCGTGCTGGGTGAGCTCGAGATTCCGGGTTGGTCCACCTACATCCAACCCATGGGCGATCGCCTGCTCACCGTCGGCTTCGACAACACCGTCGGCCTTCGCGCCGCGGTCCAACTCTTCGACGTCTCCAATCCCGCCAAACCCGCCCTCCTCTCCAAAGTTCCCCTCGGCAAGGAATGGTCCTGGTCCGAAGCCAATTCCGACGAAAAAGCCCTCGGTTTCTTCCCCCAGGCCGGGCTCGTGCTCGTCCCCTTCTCCTCCAGCAGCGCCGATCAACAGGTCGTGGGCGTCCAGATCATCGACCTCGAACGCGACACACTCACTTCCCGCGGTCGCATCGATAGTCAGAACGTCGTCCCCCGCCGTACCGCAGTGGCCGGCGACCGCGTTCTTGCCGTCTCCGCCCGTGATCTGACCTCCGTCTCCATCGCCGATCGCGACCGCCCCGCCGTCCGTGGTCGTCTGGAACTCTCCTACCCCGTCGACCGCGTTATCCCTGTCGGTGAGTGGCTGGTCGAATTCTCCGAGAACCGCCTCCGCACCCGCGCCGCCAACACCCCCGGCGAAACGCGTACCCAGCTCGATCTGGATGCCGTTCCCATGCTCGGCGCCACCTGGCGCGAAGGTCGCCTCTACGTGCTTCAGGGACGGCCTCCGGAAACCCTTTGGCAAAATGATCAATGGGTCACCAACACCCCAGCCTCGGTGAAGCTCACCGTCCTCGATACTTCCAAACTCCCCGACCTCACCGTGCTCGGCGCCGTGAGTCAAAACGTCGATTCGTGGGTCTCCGGTGATTTCGAACCTCTCTGGCCCCTCCCCCAACAACTCGTGTGGTCCCCGGTGTCCTCCTCACAACCCTGGCTCTACCGGGGCGGCCCCTTCCCGATCGATATCGTCCCAGTCCTCACGCCAACGCCAGGACTCACGATCGGTGCCGGCGTACAGGCCGTGGACTCCGTCGTCGCTCTCACCGACGCGCTGCCCGGAGGCAAGGCAGCAGCGGCGGTATCGCTGGTCGCCGACCGAGCCGCCCTTCCCTTCTGGCGCTGGTGGAATCCCACGCCTCCCACCTTGTTCGCCTTCGATGTCAGCGTATCGACAGCACCCCGCTTCGCCTCCGCCGTGCGCGCCATCGAGGGTGCTTATTCGGCAAGTCGCGCCTCGGCGGTCGATGGACTGGTCTACTTCGGCCATGACTCTCAGGAAATGCGCATCACCGGCACCAACAGCTACGTGAACGTCATCTCCGAGCCGGTCACCGTCACCCGCGACGTTCTCGTCACGAACATCGTCCTCGTCCCGTACGACACCATCGTCACCAACGTCGTCACCAAGGAGTTCGGCGTCCCCGCCTCGCAACTCGCCTCACCCCAACTCGCCCCCGCCGTCGCCGGCACCCTCCACGCCGTTGGCCTGGATGCCAGCGGTTCGGTTTTTGGCTGGGGCGACAATCGAGCCGGTCAGCTCGGCTCCTTCGCCCTCCTCAGCAGTCCGACCCCACTGGCCATCGCATTCCCCGCCCCGGCCACGTCCCTCGCCGCCGCCACCTGGTTTACCCTCGCCCGCCTCAACGACGGCTCGGTCTGGATCGCCGGTGATCCCTCCGGCCCCGAGGCGCCACCCATCCCCGGCCAACCCGATGGCTCCCCGCGCGACAATCCCATTCGCCCCGTGCTCGGGCTTCCCTCCGACATCGCCGACGTCGCCGCCGGCTCGCGCCATGCCCTGGCCCGATCCGCCGCCGGCCGGCTGTATACCTGGGGAAGCAATGACCGCGGTCAACTGGGCGACGGCAGTGGACTCGACCAGCCGGAACCCGCCGAAATCCCGCTCGGCGCCCCGGTCACCCAGATCGCGGGCGGAGGCCTTCATTCTCTCGCGCTGACCGCCGACGGCACCGTCCTGGCGTGGGGTGACAATCGACGTCAACAGATCGGCCTCGGCGCCCCGGAACTTCAGTCCACCCCCAGGCCCGTGGTGGGCCTGTCAGCCATCCGCACCATCGCGGCCGGCGATTTCCATTCGCTCGCCCTGGATCAGGGCCAGACCGTCTGGAGCTGGGGCGAAACGAGCGAATTCGACGACACGCTGACCACGCCTCCTCAACCGGTGACCGGGTTGCCGCCGATCCGGGCAATCGCCGCTGGCCGCCATCACTCGGTCGCCGTCGATCTGGAAGGCCGTGTCTGGTCCTGGGGTTCGCACACCTCGGAGCCCTACCGCGTGCAACCTTTGGAGCCCATCCAGTCGGTCAGCGCCCGCGGCTCCTACGCCATCGCCAGCGGCGTGAGCGGCCAGACCTATCTCTGGCAACTCGGCGACGCAGTCACGCCCTTCACGGGATCGAAACTCGCCCTCACCCTGGTCAGCAACACGCGCACCAACGTCGAGAATGAAGTGCTGTTCCGGGAGGAAATCGAGGTGGTCACCAAGACCCTTCGCGAAACCCGGTGGGTCGAAACCACCGTTACCAACAGCTACCCGGTTTATGAGTACTTCACCCATCACCATCTGAATGTGGTGGATTACAACGTCGCCGCCGCCCAGCCCGTGGTCCGGCCGCCCGTCAAACTCCCTGGCACCTTCCAGGGACTGTCCCACCAGGGTGCTCTGGTCTACACGCTGGCGACCCGGACCGACACCGACCCCAAAGGCAACGCCACCGCCCAGTCCTGGCTCGAGGCCTCCGCGTACGACGGCACCGCCGTCCACCTCGTCACCGGCCTGAACATCGCGAATTTGTCGGCGGGCGATTCGGCACTCACGGAAGTCACGCCCGACGGCACCGTCTGGCTCAGCCAGGGCACCGACGGCGGCAAGGCCTACAGTCTGAGCCTGGTTGCCGTGAACAACGACGGGCGCTTCGAAAAACGGGCGACGTTCCCCGTCCAACAAGCCGTCCAGGATCTGGACCACTTGGGGAATATCCTCACCGCTTCGTTCGGGACCACCGTCCAACTCTTCCGGGCCACGACCGAACCGGCCATCAGCGCCCAGGGAAAACCCTTCGACCTGGGCTGCCTGCTCCCTGGACTTCACCGCCTCGCCGGTGATCCGGAGAACGGAATCTGGGCACCGCTGGGCGACTACGGCAGCGCGCCGCTGCCGTAAGCCGATCCGAAAGACAGTTCGATCGGGGCGAGACGAAGACGCTTCGTTCGTCCCGATGGGGAACGCCCGCCGGCCGCTTCACGGCGGGCGTTCCTGTGTACACGGTTGGCGGGCTTCTCGAGAACGGTGCTTCCGTAGCGGCGGGCGTCCCGCCTGCCGTAGAGGGGGGCGTCTCGCCCCCCGGAATCCCCGGTTCATGGCCCGTGAGCAGGTCGATTTCGAACAGGGGGCTCTCCATGAACCGTCCATCTCCAGCCCCGGACGGGGCGGCAAGACCCTAGCCCACGGCGTGAGCCGTGGGGACACGGCCCCCAAGAAGAACCAAAGCCCCGGAGGGGCGATCAGAAAAGCAGGGGTGGGCAGAACATCCTGCGTTTCCCCAAATTTCAACCCCAACGTGGCCGATTCTGATCGCCCCTCCGGGGCTTGAAATCCAATGCAACGCAACACCCATGGCTCACGCCATGGGCTACCGTTCTTTCGGCCCTCCGGGCCTCCGGAGGCGGGCGTCCCGCCCCCCGGAATCCCCCGTTCATGGTCCGTGAGGAGGTCGATTTCGAACAGGTGGCTCTCCATGAACGTCCCCATGCGAGCCATCGCGGGGGTTAAACCGGGCTCCCTCACCCCAACCCTCTCCCGGGGGGAGAGGGTGTCGCGTCCTGCCCTTGGGGACATGCCTTTACCCCGTTCTTCCGAGCCGTCGCGACTCGCTCCTGCCATCGCTTGGCTCAACCCTCCGAATCCA